>NZ_JBATXN010000646.1:0-10325 GCF_049673265.1 Mycobacterium sp.
AGCCAGGAGTGCGGCGCGCTCGCCGCGCTCTTTCGCGTCGTCTCGTGCCAGATCGCCGAGCTGAGCGGCAACGAAGGCCCTCGCCGCATCCAGGTCGCGCGAGATGGCGTCCACCAACGCCACATCGCTGAACTCGGTGATCGAAGGCGCCGCGCGCCCAGACAGTTCGATGACCCGACGAGTGCGTAGAGCCTCGAGGTGGGAAGTGCGAAAGCCCGCAGACCCCGGATAGGGCGAGCCCACCGCGACGTGAACGTTGTCGCATTCGTCGGGAAGCTCCGTCGCCATGCCCGCGAGCGAAGTCTTTACGTCCCCCGTGATCGATGCCCATCCCCACACCGCCAGTGGGCCGTCCGCCACAACGAGCGAGTGCCCCGCCCCGAGGAACCTACCAACCCGCCTAGCGATTCCCTGAAGATCGACACCGCGGTCGTCGACCCAGCACACGAAACCGATCTGCCGACCGGTAAGCCGGTGACTGAGCACACGTTCGGCCCGAGCGATGTCGACACGTTCCCCAGCGAGCAGTGCCCGCACGACATCGTCGCGCTCGGCTCTTGCCTGGTTCTGGCGTCGGTCGAGCTCAGCAACGTACTCGGCAGCCACCAGACTGGAGATGCGGTCGATGTATCGAAACCCGAACCGCTCCAGATCGATAAACGTCCTCAGCGCGACAGTGGGGTCGTCGATCAAGTCAGTGAGCGACTCGGAAAGCTTCTCGGTGAAGTACTCATGACCCAACCGATAAAACCGCAGCATCACATCGACGCTGTGTCCTCGTGATGCCATTGCTCGCGCGTGTTCGAGCGCCGTTACCGGCGCTTCCGCCGCTGCTACGTCGATCCCATGACGAAACATCGAAAGTACCGCTTCGAGATTCGACGAGCACGATCCCAGGGTCAGGCCGCGAAGCTCGGCATCCCCGCCGACCTCCGGTATCCGCTCGACTAAATACCTGAGCATGTCGTCAGCCAGGCTGGACACATTCGCCAGCAGAGACGCGGCGACACCCCTTCCAGCGACCGCGCCTTGGGCCGGCTCAAGCGCGTCCATAACTGCACACTAACGGCGACGGAACTGCGACAGCCGACCGTTCACGATCGACGCAGCACCCAAGCTGTCACGTGGCTAGGGGCGAGGACCGTCGGCCAGTTCAGCCGAGCCATCATCGAGAACCTCACCGAAAACTGCGCCAGCCACCGAATACACGCATTGCCGCGACAAACCCCATCTCAGACCTTCAGTGCGCCTTGGGATCCGGTGATGGGTAGGTCAATTGGGGTAATGACGCCCGGTTGCGCGGCGCAGACGAACGGTATGGCGTTGACCGCCGCGACCGCGGTGCTGTCCATCAACACGGTCATCGTGTCCTCGCCGGGCTTGCCGAATCGGATCGTCGCGTCGACGTGTGGTTGGCCTTCGATGACCACGCTGAATCCCTCGGGGTCGCTCCATTGCGGGTCGAGCGCGTCATTGCTCATGGTCCAGCAGATGGCCAGCTCGATCGCCGCACGGCCCTTGCGAATGCCGCGATAGGTGCGGCGTTGACCGCCGACGGTACCGGCGGCGAAGTCCGCCCACCCGAGGTTCAGGTCCCGGGTTAGCACGGCGGGCTCGACGAATGCCTCCTTGGAGTCCAGCTCGGTACCCAGCATCGTGGCGATCATGTCCAGGGTCTCGAAATAGCCGAGCCCGAAACGTTGCGTGTTCGGATCGATCTGCGTAACGCGCTCGCGGGGCGGTTTGCCGAATCCGAGCACCCGCCATGCATCCGCGACGGGATAGGTGGTGCAGTCCAACGTTTCGACGAGCTTGACGTGATGGACTTGTCGGCATGCCCCGGTAAGGAAACCGGCAACGACGTTGATAAAGCCGGGCTCGAATCCCGTTCCCAGGAAGGTGGCGCCGCCCCGTCGTGCCGCCTCCTCAAGCGCTGGTCGCTCGCTTGGGTGATGAGTGCCGGTCAGGAAATCGCCAGTGGTGACGACGTTGATGCCGGAGCGCAGCATTCTGGCCACTAGTTCGTAATCGATGACGCGAGGCATGTAGTTCACGCAATCCGGGCGAAGGTAGATCAGCGCATCGGTATCGGCGGTTGCTGCAATGCCAACCCGGGGTCGGTCGGCCAGTGAACCCGCGTCGCATCCCACCTTGTCCGAACTGAAGGCGTGGACGCCCACTACCTCGAAGTCATCACGGTCCAGCAGTATGCCGAGCGCGCGACTGCCGATGTTGCCGGTTGACCACTGGACAACCTCATATCGCGTCATGCCTCACCGTAACGGTTGACAGGTTCTCTCGAACGTTGTTCTAATCAGATCATTGTTCGAATTCGACCGTCGTTCGAGAGGGGTGGAGGGGCGTGCAAACTGCCTCTGGTGCGCCGGTGCTTCGCCATGGGGCGCTGGACCGGGCGCACCTGACGAAGCACTTGCTGCGTTTGGCAAAGCGCGTCGGCGTCAGCCGGGTCACCATGCGCGAACTCGCGGCTGAAGCAGGTACGGCGGCCTCATCGGTCTACTACCACGTTCGCGACAAGCGCGAACTGTTTGATCTGCTGATTGAGTCGGTGCTCGCCGAGATCGAGGTGCCGCAGGAGGGCGACTGGGAATCGCGTTTGGTTGCGCTTTACGCGAATACCTGGACGGTGTTGCTCGAGGTACCGGGGATCGCGGCCTTGCTTCAGGAATATCCGCACACCACCGCGGCTGCTGAGATGGATCGCGCCTCTCGCCGCATCTTGCACGAATCTGGTTTGCATGCAGAGTATTTCGAGGCGGCGCACACCGCGTTGTACATCCACCTCCTGGGTTCGGTGCAGCTCGCACACATCCGCGAGGCCACCGCTACGGGTGAGGGGCCGAGCGATCGGGCGTTTCGGTACGGGTTGCGTCTGATACTCGCTGGTCTGCGGAGCGAAGTAGGGGGAACCCCATCGTGACAGATACGACGATCGACCTGGCCGAGCCCGCGATCTGGGCGTCGCGATTTCCCGACGAACTGTTCGCCGCACTACGCGCCCGTACGCCGGTGTTTCACCAGCAACTCACCGATGACGTGAAATCTGCAGTGGGTCGCGAGTTTTGGGTCTGCACGAAGCATGCTGATGTCGCGCGAGTGCACCGCGACTGTGAGTTGTTCACCGCGACTCGTGGACCACTGATCCAGGACGTGCCGCTGTTCGACGCCTATCCAGCCATTGTGAGCTTGGACCCGCCCGATCACACCATCCGCCGCAAGGTCATCTCGCGCGCGTTCACCCCGCGGGCGGTGGCAAAGTTGGAAGACGGAATTCGCAAGCGGGCCAGGGCGATGGCCGGCGCCCTGCTGGAATCCGGCGGTGGCGAGTTCGTCGATCTGGCGGCGGGACTGCCGATCTCGGTGATCGGCGACATCGTTGGGATCCCAGAGGCCGATCGGCCGCATGTATTCGGCCTAATCGACAAGGTCTTGAAGACCGCCGGAGCCCAGCTTGCCGTCCCCGACGGCGACGACACATTGCCCTTCGTCGAGTTGTTTCAGTACGCCAGCACGCTGACGGCGAACAAACGCCAAAATCCCGTCGACGACATCTGGAGTGCGCTGTGCACCACGGAGATCACCGCAGACTCGGGGCAAAGCTTCCTATTGCCCTCCAACGAGCTGGAGATCTTCTTCTTTGTTCTGGCGTTGGCCGGCGCCGACACCACTCGCAACGCGTTGTGCGACGGAATTCGGGCCTTCGTCGCCAATCCGGATCAGATCGAGATTTACCGGTCCGAGCCGGACGCACGGAGCACGGCCGTCGAGGAGGTCATCCGGTATTCCACGCCGATCATGTTCTGGGTGCGCGGAGCGACCCAGGACGTGATCCTCGGCGACACGCTTGTCCCCGAGGGCGCGCGCGTGGTGACGATGTTGCGCTCGGCCAATCGCGACGAGGATGTCTTCGAGGATCCGAACCGCTTCGACATTCGCCGTGATCCCAATCCCCACCAGTCATTCGGCGGCGGTGGCGCCCACCACTGTCTGGGCGCCATGCTTGCCCGCGCGGAAGTCAGGGCCGCCCTCGACGAGATCTTGTTGAACACGGACGCCATCGAAACCGGCGAGCCAACGCTGACGCTGCCCGACCTTTCCAACAACATGACCGTTTATGACTCGCTGCCGGTCAGCCTGCATCATGCCCCGCGTATGAACTGAGCGACGCCGTCGCGAGCAGACGCAAAAGCCCCGCGCGCCTCGGCGTGTCGCGCACTTTTGCGTCTGCTCGCGCTACATCGGGTTGGCGCGCAGGTAGCCGTAAATTCCGGCGAAGCCGGCGTTGACGTCGTCGGGAATCGGAACTGGCCCGCCTAAAGCCTTTGCACCCCAGACGATTTGAGCGGTTCGCTCAACCAGTGCGGTGACATGCAGCACCTTGTCCGGCCGCGGCCCGACCGCCACCAGACCGTGGTTGGCAATCAGCGCGGCGGCACGGCCTTCCAACGCCTTGACCGCGTTGCTGCCCACTTCGGGTGTACCGGACGCGGCGTAGTCGGCGCAACGAATCTCGCCGCCGCAGTAGATGGCGAACTCGTCGATGCACGCGGGAATCGGCTGGTGTGCGATCGCGAACATGGTGGCCCACACCGGGTGACTGTGGATGACGCTGCCGATGTCGTCGAACGCCTGAAAGCAGGCCAGGTGCAGCTTCATCTCCGTCGACGGCGATCGGCCCTCGGCGGCGTGCAGCACGCCGCCGTCCGAATCGACCACTACCAGGTCGTCGAGCGTCATTTCGGCGTAATCCACCGACGACGGGGTGATGACCAGGTTGCCGTCCTCGCGCCGCGCCGAGATGTTGCCCGCGGTGCCCTCGACCAACCCGCGGCGCAGCATGTCCTTGGCCGCGGCCAGCACCGCCGCCTCAGCGTTGTCAACAAATTTCATGGCTCTAGCACCTCCGGGTTGACGATATGGGCGGGCGTCTTGCCGGACAGCAGCGCTTCCAGGTCGTGGGCCACCATCTGCGCCTGGCGCGCCTCAGTGTTCCACGTAGCGCCGCCAATGTGGGGCGTGAGCACGACATTGGGCATCGCGACCAGTGGGTGATCGGTCGGCAGCCATTCACCGACGAAGTGGTCCAGGCCCGCGGCGGACACCTTGCCGCTGCGCAGCGCCTCGACCAGCGCGTCGGTGTCGTGTAGCTGAGCCCGGGCGGTGTTGAGGAAGACCACCCCGTCGCGCATTGCCGCGAATTGCTTGGCGCCGATCAGCCCGGTGGTGTCGGCGGTGACCGGCGCGTGCAGCGAGACGATGTCGGCCTCGGCGAGCAGTTCGTCGAGACCGTGGGTGGCCTCGTCGTTGTACGGGTCATAGGCGATGACCCGCATGCCGAGCCCGGCCATTCGCCACTTCACCGCCCGCCCAACGGCGCCCAGGCCAACCAAGCCGACTGTTTGCCCGGCCACCTCCCACGCGCGGAAGCGCTGATAGGGAATGCTGCCGTCGCGGAACACCTCGCCGGCCCGCACATCGGCATCGGCACCCAACACGTGGCGGGTGGCGGCGAAAAGCAGCGCCAGCGTCATCTCGGCGACCGCGTCGGCGTTGCGGCCCGGGGTGTTCAGCACCGGAATGCCGGCCGCCGTCGCACCCGCGATGTCGACGTTGTTGGGATCTCCGCGAGTGGATGCAATGGCCCGCAAGCCCAAGTCGAACACCGGACCGCTGACCGAATCACTTTCCACCACAACGATATCGGCGGCCTCGGCGGATATCCGGTCGGCCAGCTGCTCGGCGGTGTAGATGCGCAACGGGGTCTGTTCGATCCACGGGTCATAGACGACATCGGCCAGCTGTCGCAACTTTTCGAACCCCTCGCCACGCAACGGGGCCGTCACCAAAGCACGGGTCACGACTGCCAATGCTGGCGTACGGTGACGCCCGTGTCACGCGAAGAGGTCACAATCGGCATCGACATCGGCACTACCGCAGTCAAAGCGGTGGCCGCCGACCAGGATGGCCGGGTGGTCGCGCGGACACGCATCCCGCACGAGTTGCGGGTGCCGACGCCGGACCGGCTGGAGCACAACGCAGAAGAGGCGTGGCGGCTCGGCCCATTGGCCGCACTGGACCAACTGGCGCGCCCGGACGCCGCAGCGGTCGCGGTTTCCGCGATGGTCCCGTCGCTGACCGCGGTCGATTCCGGCGGCCATCCGATCACGCCGGGGCTGCTCTACGGCGACAGCCGGGGCCGCGTTGTCGAGACGGACAGCGGCAGCCCGTTCCCGGTGGGCGAGGCTGCGGAATTTCTGCGCTGGACGGCCGCGCAAGCCCCCGATGCGGCCGGGTACTGGCCGGCGCCGGCGGTCGCCAATTACGCGCTGGCCGGCGAGGCGGTGGTCGATTTTCCCACCGCGTACACCGCGCTGCCGCTGTTCGACGGCGCCTGGAACGCCGCAGCCTGTGCCGACCGCGGGGTGACGGTCGACCGGATGCCCCGGGTGGAAGCACCCGGTGTTGCGGCCGGGCAGCTGCGCAACGCCGGTGCCGTGCTGGCGGTGGGCGCCATCGACGCGCTGTGTGAGCAGATGGTGGCCGGCGCCGACGACGACGGCGATGTGATCGTGCTGTGCGGCACCACGTTGATCGTCTGGGTGACCATTCCCGATGCGCGGCAGGTGCCGGGCCTGTGGACGCTGCCAACCATGACCGGAAAGAGCCAGATCGGCGGAGCCAGCAATGCCGGCGGGCTGTTCCTCGGTTGGGTCGATCGGGTGCTCGGGCCGGGCGACCCGGCGGCGGCGGACCCGCGGCGGGTGCCGGTGTGGTCGCCGTACCTGCGCGGCGAGCGCACACCCTTCCACGACCCCGACCGTCGCGGGATGCTCGACGGCCTGGACCTCACCCACGACGCGGCGGCGCTGCGCCGGGCCGCCTACGAGGCGTCCGGCTTCGTCGTCCGCCAGCTCATCGAACTGAGCGGGGTGAACCCGTCGCGGATCGTGGCCGCGGGCGGTGGTACCCGCGTCGAGCCGTGGCTGCGGGCCATCGCCGATGCCACCGGCCGGCCGGTGGAGGTGTCGGGTGTGGCCGAAGGCGCGGCGCTGGGCGCTGCTTTCCTGAGCCGGATGGCAATCGGCAAAGAGTCGTCGATGGCCGATGCCGCGCGCTGGGCCGCCATCGAGCGCGTCGTGCAACCCGATCCCGCCTGGACGGGTCCGATGGCCCGGCGTTACGGCCGGTTTCTCGAGATGGCTGACCGGCCGTCAACAGCTAGCTGAGGGTTGCGATCACCGCGATGATGTTGCGGAAAGCGGCCAATGCTTCGTCGGTGGGGAATGGGCGACCGTAGTCGGCGAACAGCTCCCGTCGGGCGCGGCTGGCGACTTGCCAGCCCCGAGCGCTGAGGTACTCGGCGACGTTGTTGCGCTCGCCGTCGTAGAACAGCCCCGACAAATCGAGATCGCAGCCCAGGTTGGCCCAGCGGGCGTTCATCGCCTTGCCTCGTTCGGCCATCGTCGGACCGCTGTCCGGGTGATATTCGGTGGCCAGTTGACTACCAGGGGCGCTGAGCGCGGTGATGTGATCGAAGAGCCGATCCTGGGCTTCGGGCGGTAGATACATCAACAGTCCTTCGGCGCTCCAGGCCGTCGGTTTGGTGTCGTCAAAACCGCTGTCGCGCAACGCCGTCGGCCAGTCTTCGCGCAAATCGATGCTGACCGTGCGGCGCTCGGTCGTCGGTTCGGCGCCCAGCTGCGCCATCGTGTCGGTTTTGAATTCGACGACCTTGGGCTGGTCGACTTCGTAAACGACGGTGCCGGGCGGCCACGCCAGCCGATACGCCCTGGCGTCCAGACCGGCGGCCAGGATCACCGCCTGACCAATCCCCGCTGCCGTTGCGTGCAGGAAGAAGTCATCGAAGAACCGGGTGCGCACCGCGAGCGAGTCAGTTTCTGTTTGCAATTCGACCTCGCCGGGCTGGCCTGCATCGGTCGGTCTGATCTCGCCGTCGAGCACACGGATGAAGAAATCAATCCCCACCGCCCGCACCAGCGGGGCGGCGAACGGGTCGTCGATGATCGGCTCGGCGTCCTTGCTGGCCAGAGCGCGGGCGGCGGCGACCATCGTCGCGGTGGCGCCGACGCTGGATGCCAGGTCCCAGGTGTCGCTGTCGCTGCGTGCCATCGTCACTCCCAACCAACTTGATATTTAGCCAAGGTAAAGAGCCAGTGAAACTGTACGCCTTGTTTTGATGTGAGGCGCTGTGTGCGGGGCCACCCGTTTTAGGGGAGGCGCGACCACCGCTGTTAGTCTCGTAGACTGTCTGACGCGCGCCGGACACCTCCTGGCCTGCGAGTGCTTGGCGCGTAGGACCGCTGGATTTTTTAATGCTGGTAACACCAGCCCCGTTGGCATGCCGCTACCAGAGACCGGCGGCGCAGGAGGAAGAGTGTTTTCGGCTTTCATCTCATCGCTGCGAACAGTCGACCTGAGACGCAAGATCCTGTTCACGCTGGGCATCGTGGTCCTCTACCGGGTTGGCGCGTCCGTGCCGTCGCCCGGGGTGAACTACCCGAATGTGCAGAAGTGCATCCAACAAGTCAGCGGTGGGGAAGCGGCCCAAATTTACTCGCTGATCAACCTGTTTTCCGGCGGTGCGTTGCTGCAGCTGACGGTGTTCGCGGTCGGGGTCATGCCGTATATCACCGCGAGCATCATCGTGCAGCTGCTCACCGTGGTCATCCCCAGGTTTGAGGAACTGCGTAAAGAAGGGCAGTCCGGCCAGGTCAAGATGACCCAGTACACCCGCTACCTGGCGATCGCGCTGGCCATTCTGCAGGGCACCAGCATCGTGGCGCTGGCCGCTAACGGCGGGCTGCTGCAGGGCTGCAGCCTGGACATCATCTCCAACCAGAGCATCTTCACCTTGGTCGTGATCGTGCTGGTGATGACGGCGGGCGCGGCGCTGGTGATGTGGATGGGCGAGATGATCACCGAACGCGGCATCGGCAATGGCATGTCGCTGCTGATTTTCGCCGGCATCGCCGCCCGTATTCCGGGTGAAGGCAAGAGCATCCTGGACAGCCGCGGCGGGGTGATCTTCGCGGCGGTGTGCTTCGCAGCCCTGATCATCGTCGTCGGCGTGGTGTTCGTCGAGCAGGGCCAGCGCCGCATCCCGGTGCAGTACGCCAAGCGAATGGTGGGCCGGCGGATGTACGGCGGCACCTCGACGTATCTGCCGCTGAAGGTCAACCAGGCCGGTGTTATCCCGGTCATCTTCGCCTCGTCGCTGATCTACATTCCGCGCCTGATCACCCAGCTGATCCGTAGCGGCACGGGCGGTGCAGGCAACAGCTGGTGGGACAAATTCATCGCCAACTACCTGTCGAACCCCGGCAGCCCGGTCTACATCGCCGTCTATTTCGGGCTGATCATCTTCTTCACCTACTTCTACGTCTCGGTCACGTTCAACCCCGACGAACGTGCCGACGAGATGAAGAAGTTCGGCGGTTTCATTCCCGGTATTCGGCCCGGAAAGCCAACCGCTGACTACCTGCGGTATGTGCTCGGCAGGATCACGCTGCCAGGCTCGATCTACCTCGGCGTCATCGCGGTACTGCCAAATCTGTTCCTCCAGATCGGCAACACGGGGACCGTGCAGAACCTGCCGTTCGGCGGCACTGCGGTCTTGATCGCGATCGGTGTCGGTTTGGATACCGTGAAACAGATTGAGAGCCAACTGATGCAGCGCAACTACGAAGGGTTCCTCAAGTGAGAGTCGTGTTGCTTGGTCCGCCCGGAGCGGGTAAGGGCACGCAGGCCGAGAAGCTGGCAGAAAAACTCGAAATACCGCATCTGTCGACCGGACAGCTGTTTCGGGACAACATCAACACCGGCACCAAGCTCGGTCTGGAAGCCAAGCGCTACCTGGACGCCGGCGATCTGGTGCCGTCTGAACTGACCAACGAACTCGTCGACGACCGGCTGACCAAGCCGGACGTAGGCGACGGCTTCATCCTGGACGGCTACCCGCGCTCGGTCGGGCAGGCCAAGGCACTGCACGACATGCTCGAGCGCCGCGGGACCCAGCTCGACGCGGTGCTGGAGTTTCGGGTGTCGGAGGAGGTGTTGCTCGAGCGGCTCAAAGCGCGCGGCCGCGCCGACGACACCGACGAGGTCATCCTCAACCGGATGAAGATCTACCGCGACGAAACCGCGCCGCTGATCGAGTACTACACCGACGAGTTGAAAACGGTCGACGCGGTCGGATCTGTCGACGAAGTATTCGCCCGCGCGCTACAAGCCTTGGGAAAGTAACGTGATCGCCCTGGGCGTGCTGCGCAGTCGCAAGCTCGTTC
>NZ_JBATXN010000647.1:0-16728 GCF_049673265.1 Mycobacterium sp.
GAGATTGCCAAGGAGCTGCTCAAGCACGCCGCAGCCGCCAAGATCATCCTGGAGATCGAGATCGGCGTGGTCGGCGGCGAGGAAGATGGCGTCGCCCACGAGATCAACGACAAGCTCTACACCACGCCAGATGACTTCGAGAAGACCGTCGAAGCGCTAGGACACGGTGAGCACGGCAAGTACCTGCTCGCGGCGACGTTCGGCAACGTGCACGGCGTCTACAAGCCAGGCAACGTCAAGCTCCGCCCGGACATCCTTGCCCAGGGGCAAAAGGTGGCGTCGGCCAAGCTCGGATTGCCCGACGGCTCCAAGCCATTCGACTTCGTTTTCCATGGCGGTTCGGGTTCGCTGAAGTCGGAGATCGAAGAGGCCCTGGGCTACGGCGTGGTGAAGATGAACGTCGACACCGACACGCAGTACTCGTTCACCCGCCCGATCGCCGCTCACATGTTCACCAACTACGACGGCGTGCTCAAGGTCGACGGCGAGGTGGGCAGCAAGAAGGTCTACGACCCGCGCAGCTATCTGAAGAAGGCCGAAGCCGGGATGACCGAGAGGGTCATCGAGGCCTGCAATGACCTGCACTGCGCCGGCAAGTCTGTGTCGGCCTGAGTTACCCTGTACTGGACTCGCAGATCTTCCACTGGTCGTCGCGGTACTGCAGGTCGAAGCTGCGGGTGGAGCGAACCTGCGGCGCGTAGGCCATGAACGCCGTCACGTTGGCTTCGGCGTGGTTGCCGTTGACGACGACCTGGTCGATGTCGGCGACCACCGGATACTGCTTGGCCGCCGCGACCCGGCGATAGGTGTCGGTCCATTCGCGCTCGTCGTAGTTGACATAGTCGTCGCGCATGTTGCCGCATGTGATGCCGCGCAACGTGGACAGGTCGCCGTTCTGCACCGCGACGTCGAAACTTTGGATGGTGCCGCGGACCTGGTCTTCTTGTGAGGCCTTCGGCTTGTTGTGGCTGCGGGTCAGCAGCACGGTGCCCAGCACTGCGACGGCCGCCAACGCCAGGATGATCAGGATCAGTGCCAGTACCCAGCCCCAGCTGCGCTGCGTCGACGGCCGCAATTTGGCGCCCAGCCGCGGCGGAATCAACTGCGGCATAGCCGTTCTCGGCTGCGCTTCGGTCGGTCCAGACGGCGGGTTGCGGGTATCGAAGACCTCGGTCGCCGGCTCGGTGGCGGCATTGATGACCGCCGTCTCCTTGGCGTCGAAACCCGGGGCGGTGAAGCGACGCTCACCGCGCGCACCGCGCTGTTTGGGAGCCTCTTGCTCGCGGTCCGCCTTGGCCATCACCTCGGTCGCGGGGTCCGCCCGGTAGTTCTCGACGGCACCGTCGTCGGGACCGGCAACCTGTTCGGTGGCGTCGGGGTCAGATTCCGTCGGGTCATCCCGATCGACGGCATCTGGATCGGACCCCGGCGCATTCTCCGTGTGGTCGCGGTCAGGCCCTGAGGGATTCGGCATGTGCGCTGGTGTCCTCTTCGCAGTCGAAGTACGTAATGCAGCTTAGCGAAGGTGGGCCACCGCCCGATGTCCGCTTCGGTCAGGTGTTCACCTCAGAACGGGATGGGATCCATGTCCACGATCGGGACCGGCGTGAGGTCGCTGATCGACAGCGGGTCGAAAACAAAATGCTCACCGGCGACCGGGTCGACCAAATCGAAGAAGGAAGACGACGTAGTCGGGAAGTTACTGGAGTCACCAAAGAATTGGCTCATCGTGTCAGTAAAGGTACTGCCGAAAGCCTGGTCTCCGCCCGGAAGAGTGCCGGTGGTTTCCACCAGCGTCGGAAAGCTGAAATGAGGCGTGACGACGCCTGTAGTTTCGTCGACCGTGTCGAAATAGTTCGTGGTGGTGGTAAAGGTCTCAAACGTCGACCCATTGAAGATGGTCAGGGCGTTGACGTCCGCGCCACCATACTGATCGATGTCGTCGGCTAGGGCCGCAGGCCCAGTGGCGACCAGAGCTGCCGCGGTGGCGCCCAGGCAGGCCAACCCGCTACGACGAATAATTGTGTGCTTCATGGGAGACTCCAATGCTCGCGCTTGGATAAGGAGCTGGGCCTCCCGCAAGGACTGTGAGAAGCCCTCAATTATTGACCCACACGTGATTTTTGCTTAGGTGGAACGCCACCCACGTGATAACCCAAGAGAATGGTAAGCGTTTGTTAGACAGAAGGTCAATAGGGCCTTAAAAATTCTCAGTTATTAACGCTCGCATCAAATTCCGCGGCTCGACCGCCGTTCGGCGCGGGGGCGTCGCACGGCACAATAACCCCATGACGCCCATGCATGATCTTCTGGGACCGGACCCGATCCTGCTGCCCGCCGACACCGACGCCGAAGCCCAATTGCAGGCCAACGAAAACCCGGCCATGGTCGCCGCCGCATACCCGTCGGCCTCGGTGGCGTGGGCAGCGCTGGCCGAGGAAGCGCTCGACGACGACAAGGCGATCACCGCCTACGCGTACGCCCGGACCGGCTATCACCGCGGCCTGGACAAGCTGCGCCGCAACGGCTGGAAGGGGTTCGGGCCGGTGCCGTATTCCCATGAGCCCAATCGCGGTTTTCTGCGCTGCGTGGCCGCGCTGGCGAGGGCGGCCGACGCTATCGGCGAAACCGATGAGCAGATGCGGTGTCTGGATCTGCTCGACGACTGCGATCCGGCTGCCCGCGCCGCGCTCGGGCTCGGCTGAGCCGCTTCAGCAACCGCCCGCGCAGTCACCGTCTGCCCCCGGCGGCTCCACTTGGATTGTGGCGTGGCCTAATCCGTGCGCGGCAAGAACGGACCGGGCCGCGCCGAGTACCCGCACCGAGTCACCAGAGCTGGCCAGGTGCGCGGTCACCATGTCTTTGCCGGGTACCAACGTCCAGACGTGCAGATCGTGCACGTCGGTCACGCCGTCGACCGCGCGCAGCGCCGAACGCAGTTTCTCGACGTCAATATGGCTGGGCGACGACTCGGACAGGATGCGCAACGCGCCGCCGGCCAGTGACAACGCCCGCGGCAGCACCCACAGCGCGACCAGGACGGCGACCACCACGTCGGCGTAGGGCCAGTGCGTGGTGATCGTGACCACGCCGGCGATCAGCACCCCAATGCTGCCGACCATGTCGGCGATGACTTCCATGTAGGCGCCCTTGACGGCCAGGCTCTGCGTCGAGTCTGACCGCAGCAGCATTGCGACCGCCGCATTAGTGGCCAGCCCGGCCAGCGCCACAACGATCATCGGCATCCCCGGGACTTCCGGCGCATGGCCGATTCGACCGATCGCTTCGCGCAGGATGATCGTCGCCACCGCGATCAGCAGGACGGCGTTGGCCACGGCGGTAAACACCTCGGCCCGGTGCCAACCGTAGGTGCGGCCCGGCGACGAGCTGCCGCGACGGGCCAGCACCAGAGCGCACAGCCCCATGAAGGTGGCCGCCACGTCGGTCAGGATGTGACCCGCGTCGGCCAGCAGTGCCATCGAGCCGATCACCAACGCGGTGGTTAGTTCGACGACGAAGAACCCGCCCAGCAATGCCGTCGCAGCAACCATTTTCGGCACTGGTGTGGCGGCGTTGGTGTGTGCATGGCCGTCGCCCATGCGGCTAAATGTATGCGTGCTTGCGCATATATTGCAAGCTCTGGTCAGAACCAGGCGTGCCAGAACCGAGTCAGTTGCATGCCGGCATTAGCGAGCATCCCTGGCACTCCGGACAGCTCGTAGAACCAATAGACGACTCCGAAAAACCATTGGTTGAGCAGCGGCGCGATCAGGATGACCAGCAGAATCAGCCAGCCGAATTGCTTGGCCGGTTCCAGCGAGCGCTGGGTCTCCGGGCTCAAATGCGGCTCCAGCGCGCTGTAGCCATCGAGGCCTGGGATCGGCAGCAGGTTCAGCAGTACTGCGGTGACCTGGAGGAAGCCCAAGAACGCCACCCCGGCCCAGAGCACCGGGTGCATCGGGTCGAAAAATAATCGGGTCAGCCCAAGCAGCAGGACGGCCAGCAGCAGGTTGGCCGCCGGCCCGGCCAGGCTCACCAGGGTTCGTCGCAGAGGGGTCATGAACGTCGTCCGCAGATAGACCGCGGCGCCGGGCAGGCCGATGCCGCCGAGGGCGATGAACAACATCGGGAGACCCAGCGACAGCAGCGGATGGCTATAGCGTCGCGGATCCAGGCTCAGATAGCCGCGCACGGCGATGTCGCGATCGCCGAACCGCCACGCGGTGAGCGCGTGACCGAATTCGTGCAGGCACAGCGACACCACCCAGCCGGCGATCACGAAGATGAATACGCCGGCGTAGGCAAGCGCGCCCAGGTCGGCGCCGTCCAGCCAAGCCAGCACGCCGCCGAAAACCGTCACCGCGACGATGGCCAGAAAAATCGGGCTGGGCCGCACCGATTGGTGCACTGGCAAGTTCACGCCACGAAACTACCGGACCAGCAGCCAGCCCTCGGTGTTGCGATAGAACGTCGACCTCCGCGCCGCCCGCGGTGCGGGAACCCCGTCGCGGACCACGGCCACACCCGTGGTGCCAAGCTGCACTGCTCGTCCGGTCAGCCAGCGCTGCGACCGGCCGCCGGACACACGTGCCCGCAGTCCCGGCGGGCCCGCCGTCGGCTCGATCCGCACCTCGGCGACATCGCCGTCGAAGAGCACGGCGTCGTCGACGACGGCTTCGCCATGTAGCAGCTGCGCGTCGTCGGGTGAGCGCCAGAGAGCTGCTCCCACGATCGCCGTCCCGGTCTCGTCGCGGATCAGCGGCACCCGCCGAGCCGATCCGCGCCGCGCGCGGCGGCCCGCCCGCACGCCGGCCGGTATCCGGTAGGCCCGAGTAGCGGCCGAGCGTTGTCGCGAGCTGAAGCCGACCTCAACCTCGAGCATCTCGATCCGCAGTAATCGGGTCAGCACCGCGGCCAAGTCCGTATCCGAGCCGACCACGATCAGCCGCCGATGGGCGTGCGCCGCGGCATCGATTTCCCCGGCGTCGGCGACCGGCAACCCGCGCAAAGTCCCCGGCACACGATGCTCGCCGAACACAAGCACGGCGATGTCGTGGTCGTTAATGGTTTCCTCGCAAACGGCTGAGATAGGGTGGGTCACCGGCTGGACCACAATAAGCGGCACTTACGAGTGGGAGAAATGCCATGCCGGCAATCGTCCTGATCGGCGCCCAATGGGGCGACGAGGGCAAGGGCAAGGCCACCGACCTGCTCGGCGGCCGCGCCAAGTGGGTGGTGCGTTATCAGGGCGGCAACAACGCCGGACACACCGTGGTGTTGCCCACTGGCGAGAACTTCGCCCTGCACCTCATCCCGTCGGGTGTGCTCACCCCCGGCGTCACCAACGTCATCGGCAACGGCGTGGTGGTCGACCCCGGCGTCCTGCTCGACGAGCTGAAGGGCCTCGAGGACCGCGGCGTGGACACCTCGAAGCTGCTGATCTCGGCCGACGCGCATCTGCTGATGCCCTATCACGTGGCCATCGACAAGGTGACCGAGCGCTACATGGGCAGCAAGAAGATCGGCACTACCGGCCGCGGCATCGGACCGTGCTATGAGGACAAGATCGCCCGCATCGGCATCCGGGTCGCCGACGTGCTCGATACCGATGCGCTGACCCACAAGGTTGAGGCCGCACTGGAACTCAAAAATCAGATCCTGGTCAAGATCTACAACCGCAAGGCACTCGACCCTGCGCACGTCGTCGAGGTGCTCCTCGACCAAGCCGAGGGTTTTCGGCACCGCATCGCCGACACCCGGCTGCTGCTCAACACCGCGCTGGAGGCCGGCGAAACCGTGTTGCTGGAAGGCTCGCAGGGCACCCTGCTGGACGTCGACCACGGCACGTATCCCTATGTGACGTCGTCGAATCCGACCGCTGGCGGCGCGGCCGTCGGCTCTGGTATCGGGCCGACCCGCATTACCGCCGTGTTGGGAATCCTCAAGGCCTACACCACCCGGGTCGGCTCTGGGCCCTTCCCCACCGAATTGTTCGACGCGAACGGCGAATACCTGTCCAAAACCGGCGGTGAGTTCGGCGTCACCACGGGGCGCCGTCGCCGCTGCGGCTGGTTCGACGCCGTGATCGCCCGCTATGCCACCCGGGTCAACGGCATCACCGACTACTTCTTGACCAAGCTGGACGTGTTGTCCAGCCTGGAAACCGTCCCGGTGTGTGTCGGCTACACGGTCGATGGCAAACGCACGCACGACATGCCGATGACCCAAAGCGATTTGGGCCGTGCCGAACCCATCTACGAAGAGCTGCCGGGGTGGTGGGAAGACATCTCCGACGCAAGGACGTTCGACGACCTGCCCGCCAAAGCGCGTGACTATGTGCTACGGCTGGAAGAGCTTGCCGGAGCGCATGTTTCGTGTATTGGCGTCGGTCCGGGCCGTGATCAGACCATCGTTCGCCGCGACGTCCTGGCGGCTCGCCCGTGACCGAATCTTCGCAGCGCCCAGAACAACTCGATCCCGACTACGAGCACCATGGCGGCTTTCCGGAGTATGGCGCCGCGAGCCCAGGGCCGGGCTTCGGCCGGTTCGTCACCGCGATGCGCGGGTTGCAGGACCTGGCGGTGTCCGCAGACCCCAGCGACGACGTCTGGGACGACGCCGCCGACCGCGCCGAGGCGCTATCGGCAGTGCTGGGGCCGTTTCACGCGCCTGAGGGCCAGGGTCCGGCCGGCCGATCGCCGCAATTGCCGGGAATGGGCAGCCTGCTGTTGCCGCCGTGGACGATGAGCAGGTTCGACTCCGACGGCGTCGAAATGCGCGGCCACTTCTGCCGTTTTCATGTGGGCGGCAACGGGGCGGTGCACGGCGGCGTGCTTCCGCTGCTGTTCGACCACGTCTTCGGGATGGTGGTGCACGCGGCGGGCCGGCCGATCAGCCGGACCGGCTTCCTGCACGTCGATTACCGCAAGATCACCCCGATCGACACCCCGTTGGTGGTCCGCGGGCATGTTGCTGCCACCGAGGGCCGCAAGGCCTTTGTCCTCGGCGAACTGCTCGACGGCGATCAGCTGCTGGCCGAAGCCAATGGCCTAATGGTCCGGCTGTTGCCCGGCCAGCCGTAATTCCTAGACCCGGCTCCAGGCCGTGATGATGGCCGGGGTAGTCGCCAGGCCGCCGCCTGCGGCAATTTCCTCGCGTAGCCGGGGCAGCAGGGCATCCGGATCGGCGAACTCACCGGTGCTTAGCCCGAGTTTTTCGCGCGCGGGCAGCAGCGACCGCAACGCCTCGACGATGAAGGACATGAGCTCCGCGTGGTCGGCTCCGCCCACCGGTGCACCGAGCGCCATCCGCGGAGCACCCAGCCCTGCCCGCTGAAATAGCGTGGGCAGCGTCGCTGCGAACGTCGGGTCCAGGCCCATGGCAGTGAAGGTTTCGATGATCGTGTCTCGCGCTGTCCGCCAGAGCGGCAGGTCGGGCACGCTGCGCGCCCCGCTCATGTCGAACTCGGAAAACGCGATGAAGCCACCCGGCCGGACCAGACCCGCGAGTTGACGCAGTGTGCCCACCGGGTCGGGCAGGTGCATCAGAATTAACCGCCCAATCACGGCGTCGACTGGTTGGTCGAGAGCGAGGTCGCCGACCGTGGTCTGCTCAAACCGAACCGATTCCAGACCTTGCTCCGCGGCGCGGGTGCGGGCGAGCTTGATGATGTCGGCCGCGGCGTCGATGCCGAGCACCGTGCCTTCGGGCCCGACCAGCCGCGCGGCTACGAACGACACGTCGCCGGGCCCGCACCCCACGTCCAGCACCCGCATCCCGGACCGCAGGCCGGCCAGCCGCAGCGCCTGCTCGGTGTAGGGGTCGTACAGCCGGGCCTGCAGCAGCAGCCGCTGGACTTCCGCGTCCGCGTGACCGAGGACATAGGTGCTCGCGTTGGACGGCATTTGGTCGACGGTCACGGCTACCTCCAGGTCGATTGCGTGATGCAATCGACTATTCCACAGTCACTTTTGTGATGCAACTGACTGTGCGGCGCCGGGACCGGGCGTCAGCTCCACGTCGGCGGGTCCCAGGCCGGCACCGCAGTCAGCGCAGGTGAGTCGCGGAGTGAGACGACCTCCGCAGTTGCGGTGCAACGGGAGCAGAGGGGGACCGTCCGGAGCGAGGTAGCGATCGCCCCAAAACAGCAGGGACATCAGCACTGGCCACAGGTCCTTGCCCTGCGAGGTGAGGTGGTATTCGTAGCGATCCGGCCGCTCCTGATAACGGCGCCGCTCCAGCACGCCGACCTCGGTCAACCGGGACAACCGGTCGCTGAGCACGTTGTGCGCCACTCCCAACTTGGCGCGGAAATCATCAAAGCGCCGCACCCCCCGGAACGCGTCGCGAACGATCAGCAGCGTCCATCGGTCGCCGATCAGTTCCAAACTGCGAGCGATCGAGCAGACCTGATGTTCGTAAGTGCGGGGGAGCATGCTGCCATGTTACTTGCATCATGCAAGTCATAATTCAGCCTCGCTTGATACACGGAACCTATCCTTGATCAGCGTGACCTACGACGAGTCGACCCCGGGACAGCATCCCGACCCTGGCGCGGCCGAACGGACCACGGTGATGTTGCTGGGGTCCGGAGAGTTCAGCCGCGAGCTGGCAATCGCTTTTCAACGGCTCGGCGCTGAGGTGATCGCCGTCGAGCGGTATGCCGATGCCCCGGCGCACGGTGTCGCCGACCAGTCGCTGGTGGTCAACATGACCGACTCCGACGAGCTGACCGCGGCAATCGGACGGCTGAAGCCGAACTTCGTGGTGACGGCGTCCGACGTGGTCGCCGCCGACGCGTTGACGGCCGCGGCCGAAACCGGTTTCACCGAAGTCTTCCCCACCGCACGCTGCGCCCGGCTCACGGCCGACCGCGAGGGGCTCCGACGCCTGGCCGCCGACGAGCTTGGCCTGCCTACCGCGCCATTCTGGTTCGCCGGATCGCTCGACGAACTGCGCGCGGTTGCCGACCACGCCGGCTATCCGCTGCGGGTGCAGCCGGTGGCGGCCGTGGCGGGCGCGGGACAGTCGGTGGTCTTGTTACCGGCCGACGTCGAGCCGGCCTGGCAGCGTGCGGTGTCGGCCGGCGGTCGGCTGGCCCACAACCGAGTGCTGGCCGAGGCCCTCGTCGAGATCGACTTCCACCTCACGCTGCTCACGGTGCGCAGTGTTGGGCGGACGGGGCCGACTGTCGAGTTCTGCGCCCCGATCGGGCATGGCGAGGCCATCGGTGACGTCCAGGAATCCTGGCAACCCCAAGACCTGAGCAGCGCTGCATTGGACGCTGCCAAGTCGATCGCCGCCCGAATCGTCAAGTCGTTGGGCGGGCGCGGCGTGTTCGGTGTGGAGCTGATGGTCCGCGGCGACGAGGTGTATTTCAGCGACGTCACCGCCCGCCCGTTCGAGAGCGGCCTGGTCACGTTGCGCACTCAGCGCCTTTCGGAATTCGAACTGCAGGCCCGGGCAATTCTGGGCCTGCCCTCCGACACCATCATGATTTCGCCGGGCGCCGCGGAGGTGATCTACGCCGGCCAGGATGGGCCTGGCGCGGCGGCGGGCTCGCAGGGCTCAAAAACGGTTGGCGGGTTGGCCGATGCGCTGCGGACGCCGGAGAGCGACGTGCGCGTGTTCGGCCGCGGCGAAGCCGAAGAGCGGCGTCCGCTGGGCGTAGCCGTCGTCACTGCCAAGGACGTGAGCGCGGCGCGGAGCCGTGCCCGCGAGGTGTCAGCGGCACTGCGTCGGCTCTGGTAGCGGACCGCCCAGTCAGGTATGCGACACTCACGCGGGTGAGCCGCGCTGGCGACGATGCAGAACGCAGCGATGTGGGGGTACCACCCAGCCGCTAAGCGGCGAGGGGGAGAGGAGCGGCGCATGACGTACGCAGGAGATATCACCCCGGAGCAGGCTTGGAAGCTGCTCGGCGAGAACCCCGAGGCGGTGCTGGTCGACGTGCGCACCGACGCCGAATGGCGCTTGGTCGGGGTGCCCGACTTGTCCAGTCTGGGCCGCGAGGTCGTCTACATCGAGTGGAATCGTCTCGACGGCACGCGTAATGGCAACTTCGTTGCCGAACTTTCCGATCAACTGCCGCCCGCGAAGGGGGACCGGCCGGTGATCTTCCTGTGTCGCTCTGGCAACCGCTCCATCAGCGCGGCCGAGGCTGCCACCGAGGCGGGTTTCGCCCCGTCGTACAACATGCTGGACGGGTTCGAAGGACATCTCGACGCCGAAAGCCACCGCGGCGGGGTCGGTTGGCGCGCAATCGGATTGCCTTGGAAGCAAACGTGACTGACAAGCCGCGTTCGGTTCGCACACCTGAGCCGCTGCCCGACGGTGTCAGCCAGGCCACCATCGGCGTGCGCGGCGGCATTTTGCGGTCGCAGTTCGAAGAGACTGCCGAGGCAATGTATTTGGCGTCCGGCTATGTCTACGGGTCTGCTGCTGCCGCGGAGAAGTCTTTCACCGGCGAAATCGACCGCTATGTCTACTCTCGCTACGGCAACCCCACGGTCAGCATGTTCGAGGAACGTTTGCGTTTGATCGAGGGCGCACCGGCAGCCTTCGCGACCGCGAGCGGGATGGCGGCGGTTTTCACCTCGCTGGGCGCGCTGCTGGGCGCCGGCGATCGGCTGGTCGCTGCGCGCAGCCTGTTCGGGTCGTGTTTCGTTGTGTGCGACGAGATCCTGCCGCGCTGGGGCATCGAGACCGTGTTTGTCGACGGCGACGACCTATCCCAGTGGGAGAAGGCGCTGTCGGTCCCCGCCCAGGCGGTGTTCTTCGAGACGCCGTCGAACCCGATGCAGTCGCTGGTCGATATTGCCGCGGTCACCGAGCTTTCGCACGCGGCCGGAGCGAAAGTTGTCCTAGACAATGTCTTCGCGACTCCGCTACTGCAGCAGGGCTTTCCGCTGGGCGTCGACGTGGTGGTCTACTCCGGCACCAAACACATTGACGGCCAAGGACGGACGCTAGGCGGGGCGATTCTCGGCGACAAAGAGTACATCGATGGCCCGGTGCAGAAACTTATGCGGCACACGGGACCGGCGATGAGTGCGTTCAATGCCTGGGTCATGCTCAAAGGCCTTGAGACGCTGGCGATCCGGGTCGACTACCAGAATGCCTCAGCGCAACGGATTGCCGAATACCTGGAGGGACACCGGGCGGTGCGGTGGGTGCGTTACCCATTTCTGACGTCGCATCCACAGTACGATCTAGCCAAACGTCAGATGTCAGGCGGCGGAACCGTGGTGACGTTCGAACTTGATGTTCCCGACAGTGTGGCCAAGCAGCGGGCTTTCGAGGTACTGGACAAGCTGCAGCTGATCAACATTTCCAATAATCTGGGCGACGCGAAATCCCTTGTCACTCATCCCGCGACGACCACCCACCGCGCAATGGGACCCGAAGGCCGCGCCGCTATCGGGCTTGGTGATGGCGTAGTTCGAATTTCCGTCGGACTGGAAAGTACCGACGATCTAATCGCCGATATCGATCAGGCGTTGCGCTGAAAGCTGGCAGGATTCTCACAGAATGCTGATCTGTTGGTTCCTACCGCCAGGTGTTATGGCGTTATGGTGTTATTCACCTTGGTGTTTCCAGCTTTTTCCGATCAGTTTGGCAGTTAAGAATGTTTAGCGCGATGGTTAATGTGTTTAGCACCGGTGTTCAGGCGTGTGTGGCAACATCAAGGCGTCGGCACCGCCGCCGGATAAACGGCCACGCCTAACCGCGCTGGGCCAGATATGGAGAGACGAGAGTGTTTTCGTGTAATCGCCGTCCGCGGACGTCGCCTCATCCGTTGACCGGCGAACTTCACGATTGGATGGTGCAAGTCGACGGACACGAAGTTGCTTGGCAGAGCTATGCCGGTCCGGTGCGACTTGATGAAACGGACATCGCCATCGCCAGCCGTAAGTTGCTTTCGATCGAGCCGTGTGACTTGCTCGACATGGTTCTTGAGCATGTCGAGTTCTCGTCACCGGCCGATGGGCAGTCGCGTTTGATCGTGCATTCGACGACACCGTTCGCCCGCGGGTTCGAGACAGACCTCACGGCGATGGTTGAGGGACGGCCGGTCTCAGACCTGACGACATATGTGGAGACTCGCGGTTTGTATCTCGCGCGCAGCGGTGATCTGGCCGTCGGTCGAACTCGGCCATGGCGTCGCGCGATTGCCAAGCAAGGTGTTAGGCGGTTGGCGCTTCCGGATACCGACCACTACTACATGTCGCACGCGCTGCTGCGCCGGGCGGTTGATGCTGGGGACCGCGATCCTGTGTTGGCTCGGATCATCGAGTTCCTACGCGAACGACCTTCAGCAGTGGTGTCTCCGTATGACTTTGAGCCAGAGTTTCAAATACTGGTGACCTGGTTGGCGCAGGCTGCGGGTCTTAAGCGAATTCGGGTTGACGCCAACAACTCTCGCCTCGGCGCTTGGAACGGCAAGCGTATGCTGCATCCGACCGTCGAGTCTGCGCTGCGGCTGCACGGTCAGGTGTCCGGCCAACCGGCCCAGGTCATATTGGACCAGGAGCACCGCGCCAGCGAGGCGTTTCAAGCGCTGCGGGCAGCACTGCCAGTGCTCCCGGGCTATACGGTGCCGTGGCGGGAGAACCGCTGTGACTTCAGCGATGATCTTGTCCGGGCGAGCATGCTTTTGAAGGAACGCTATGGGTTTTCGCGTGGTTGTCTGAAGCCGTCCGACGGCGGCAATGGCGGCCGCATCGAAGCCGGAATCGAACTCGATGACACATCGCGTCTGGAAGACCTTGCGGTGAAGGCATGGAATTTGGGCGGCGACCAAGTTCTCGAGGCACACGTTAACTACTTCCAGAGAGAGGTCGGCGGCGAGCAAGTGTTGACCACTCCGTCGGCGCATGTGCGGTCGGGAAAGTTGTTGGACGGGCTGACCCTTCAGTTCATGCGTGGCACGTCGTGGAAGGGCAACATCTTTGTGGGCGACTCTGATTGGCAGGCACTGGGATTGGACAGGGCGACGTACCCCAAGCTCCGGAAAGCGATGGCCGATCTGACCAGGCGCCTGCGCTTACTGCACTGTGGCGTTGACTTTGCCATCGGTACTTTGGGCGGCAAGTTCGGCGATTCCGTCGTGGCCGCCGTGCAAGACATCAATCCAAAAGTGACCGGCGCCTTGTTCTTACGTGAGTTCATGGCGCGCTATCCCGCGGTGGGTGTCGGCGCTGCGACGCGCGTTCTCGTGCCGGACGCTACGGAAAGCGCCGAGAAGATCCGCTCGCTACTGTCAGAATTCTCAAGGGCAGACCAGCCTTGTGAGGAAGTTGCCGTCGTTCCGGGACGGTGGGCGATGATCGCTACGTCTGGACGGACTTCGGTGTTGGCGGGTGCTCAGGCGCTGACCCTTGAGCGGATGCTGACTGCTGGCGCCGGAATGTAACACCGCGGGCGCAGCACTCGACGACAACACGCAGAGCGTCCAATGTCTCGATGAGATAACAGTTCCCGCAACGATTCACCTCGTCGTGAAACAAACGCGAAACAAAGTGGTGCGACGCGCTGGACGAATACCGGGAACATCGCCTTAGGCAACTTATCGTCATTTCGTGTACCGCCGTACGGTTCTGAAGCTACCGCTGGTGTTGGCCGCCGGCGCGGCTCTGGCTCAGTCACCTCGCGCCTCCGCGGATCCGCCGCGCGCCTCCGCCGAGCCCAGTCGGTGGTCACCCGACCGTGCCAACAGTTGGTACCAAGCGCAGGGATGGCCCGTCGGCGCCAACTTCATTACTTCCAACGCCATCAATCAGCTCGAGATGTTTCAGCCCGGCAGCTACGACCCGCGGCGCATCGATACCGAACTGGGCTGGGCCCGGTTCCACGGCCTCAACACGGTGCGGGTGTTCCTCCACGATCAGCTCTGGGCGCAGGATTCTCGGGGCTTTCAAGCACGTCTCGCGCAGTTCGTTGGCATCGCGGCCCGACATCGCATCAAACCGCTGTTCGTCCTATTCGACTCCTGTTGGGATCCGATGCCCCGGCTGGGTCGCCAGCACGCGCCGACGCCAGGGGTGCACAACTCGGGGTGGGTACAAAGCCCCGGCGCTGAGCGGATCGATGACCGTCGCTACACCCGCACTCTGCAGGATTACGTCACGGGCGTTATGACCCAATTCCGCAATGACGACCGTGTTTTGGGTTGGGACCTGTGGAACGAACCCGACAATCCGGCAAAGCAGTACCGCAGCGTCGAGCGGTCGGACAAGCTGGAACGTGTCGCCGATCTGCTACCCCAGGTGTTTGCGTGGGCGCGCTCCGTTGATGCTCGTCAACCTTTGACCAGTGGGGTGTGGGATGGAGAATGGGGAGATCCCGCAAGCCGCAGCACAATTGCGGGCATCCAGCTTGCCAATTCAGACGTGATCACGTTCCACTCCTATGCCGAGCCGGAGACCTTCGAGTCCCGAATCACCGAGCTTGCCCCGCAGGGCCGGCCAATTCTGTGTACCGAGTATATGGCGCGGCCGATGGGCAGCACCATCGAGAGCATCCTGCCGATTGCCAAGCGGCACAACGTCGGTGCGATCAACTGGGGCTTGGTCGCCGGGAAGACGCAGACCTATTTCCCGTGGGACTCGTGGGATCACCCCTACGCGGCTGTTCCGAAGGTATGGTTCCACGATCTGCTGCGGCCGGATGGAACGCCCTTCGGAGGCAACGAGTCTCAAACGATCAGAATGCTGAGCGCCGCGGGAGCCAGTTAGTCTTTGTGTTCGACGACGCCCGTCGCGTGCTGCGCACGGTCCTCGTATGCCCGCCGGACGCCCGCGTCGAAGTTGAGGAACACCGTGTCGTTGCCCATCTTCTTGTTCAGCCAGCGGCGGCCGCGGTCCGAGAGTAGCTGCGCCACGATCGCGATGAACCGACCGTTGCCGGGCACCGAGACCTGGGTCTTCGGCTTGTCGAGCACTTTGACGATCGCCGCGGCAATATCGGTGGGCTCCACCGGCTTTTGCGCTGCCGACGGCGACGTGCCGGCGATCAGTTCGGTGTTGGTGAATGTCGGCAGCACCGCGGTGACCTTCACGCCGTGGGGGGCGAATTCGTCTGCCATCGCGGTGGATACGCCCACGACCGCGAATTTGGTTCCGGCATAGACGATTTGGCCGGGCACGGCCACCATGCCGGCTAGCGAGGCGATATTGATGATGTGCCCGCTGTGGCGCTTCACCATTTCCGGTAGCACCAGCTGACAGCCGGTGAGCACGCCATAGAAGTTGACCTCGATCGAGGACCGGATGGCCTGCGCCGATTGCTCCAGGAATGGGCCCACCGGCATGACGCCGGCGTTGTTGATCAACACGTCGATGTGCCCGCCTCCGTCGGCGCGGGCTTTGTCGAGGAAGGCCGCGAACGATCCGCGATCGGTGACGTCCAGCGGATGGCCGGACACCGAGCCGAGGCTGCTCATGCCGGCGACCGCGCTCTCGAGGACGTCGACATCCCGGTCGCCGATGACCACCCGTGCACCCCGCGCCAGCAGCGCTTTCGCGGTGGCGTGCCCGATGCCACGGGCAGCGCCGGTGATGACGATGGTCTTACCCCGGATGTTGTCCATGTCGACGGACTTTACAGGTGTCAAGTCTGGCGGGAAACCGTGGTCAGGCTATGGACCGGTGTCGGCTCGGTACCGCTGCGGTCCAAGAACGCGGGATGGAAACCGCTGAAATTCGGAAGCGGCTGTCTCCTCTGCTGTTAGCGGTCGACGATGACTTCTGCGCCGTTGCCACCTGTGCACACCACGCCTGAGCCCGTCGTCGAGCAGTCCATGTTGTAGGACTCCCCGGTCACGGGTGAGTACACGTTCTCCAACAGTCCACCGTCGGGGTAGATGAAGGAGTTGCGCCAGGCGTCTCCCACATTGACGGCGAACTCACAGCTGGTCGGCCCGACGGCCACCACGTAGCCGTTACACCTGGTGTCGGCGTGTGCCGGTGCCGGGGCCACCAGGGCGATCCCGGCGGCGACGAACGCACCGACCCCTATTGCCAGTGTGGATCTCATAACCTTTTCCTTTCGTTGGCGTGCCAGGTGCCCACCACCGGGGCGCCGTTCTCAGCACGGTGCGCGATGCCGTCACGGGCGCGCTTACGTTCTATCGCTTTAAAGATCGCGCCGACGCCATCCCGAGAGCACCCATAAGGCCGATCGGCCAGGAAACAAACAGCCATAAACGGCTTTTCCTAGAATGAACCATTTATGAGTCCTTTCTAATGAATGTTCGTCCATCTTGCGCCGAGGTCGGTCATCGCGCCCGACAATGCGCAGAATGCGGCAGGACTCTTGAAAGAATCTTGGCGAGATTGTTGCGGTCGGCGCCGGCGGCGCCTCCGTGGCTAAAGTGTTCTTCAGCCAGTCGATACCACCACTTGCTGAAAACATTTTGGGCGGCTTGGCATGACGTGCAACTACCCGATGGCACCGTCGAGTGGACGTCGCCGATCGGAGACACCTACACCACCAAACCCGGTTGGGCCGTGTTCTTTCCCGCATTGGCCGCGCCTACCGGCGAATTGAGGTTGCCGACCACCAGCCCAGCCCAGGGCCGCCGTCAAACCCGCGCCGCCGAGCGCGCCGTCCGCATCGCCTCCGAGCGACGGATCAACGAGGCGCGGATCGCGGTTTAACGACCCACCCCCGTTCTAGATGCCGAGATCCTTGGCGATGATCGTCTTCATGATCTCGGTGGTTCCACCG
>NZ_JBATXN010000648.1:0-1633 GCF_049673265.1 Mycobacterium sp.
TATCAGCGTCGAGCTTTGCCGTGGCGGTGCTTGTCACGACGACCGCCGTCTCGGCCTGCACGCCGCGCCCGGAGGGTCCCGCACCGGCAGCCGAAAGGTTTTTCGCCGCGTTGTCCACGGGCGATACCGCGGCGGCCGCCGACCTCAGCGACGCTCCCAGCGACGCGCGCGAGGCGCTCAACGCGGCGTGGGCCGGGCTGCAAGCCACCCACTTGGACACCCAGGTTCTCGGCTCGAAATACACCGAGGACATCGGGACGGTGAGCTATCGCTACACCTGGCATCTGCCGAAGAACCGGACCTGGACTTATGACGGTCAGCTGAAAATGGCTCGCTACGAAGGTCATTGGCAGATCCGGTGGAGCACCACCGACCTGCATCCGCGCCTAGGCGAGCACCAGACCTTCGCGCTGCGGGCCGACCCGCCACGGCGTGCCGCGGTGAACGAAGTCGGCGGCACCGACGTGCTGGCTCCCGGCTACCTCTACCACTACACGCTGGACGCATCGCGGGCCGGGGGATATCTGATCACAACGGCCCGTGCGGTCGTCGATGCCTTACACCCGTTCGATGACACCCTCAACGACCCGCAGCGGCTGGCCGAGCAGGCCAGCTCGTCAGCCAAACCGCTGGATCTGATCACGCTGCGCACCGACGACAACAACAAAGTCGCCCCGGCGCTTGGCAATCAGCCCGGGGTGGTGATCACCCCGCAGGCCGAGCTGTTGCCGACCGACGACCACTTCGCCCCGGCGCTGATTAACCAGGTGAAGAAGGCCGTGATCGATCAACTCGACGGTCAAGCGGGCTGGCGGGTGGTCAGCGTCAACCAAAACAACGTCGACGTCGCGGTGCTGCACGAGGTGGAGCCCTCGCCGGCCCCGTCGATCTCGATCAGCCTTGACCGGGCTGTGCAGAACGCCGCCCAGCGTGCGGTGGATAACCAGAGCCGCCAGGCGATGATCGTGGTGATCAAACCGTCGACCGGGGAAATACTGGCCGTCGCGCAGAATCGCGCCGCCGATGCGGTCGGTCCCCTTGCCACCACCGGGCTTTACCCGCCGGGGTCGACCTTCAAGATGGTCACCGCCGGCGCCGCCCTCGAGCGCGACTTGGCAAGCCCCAACACGCTTTTGGCCTGCCCCGGAGAAATCGACATCGGGCATCGCACCATCCCCAACTACGGCGGGTTCGATCTGGGGGTGGTGCCGATGTCGCGGGCATTCGCGAGTTCGTGCAACACGACGTTCGCCGAATTGGCCAGCCGGATGCCGCCGCGCGGTTTGACGCAGGAGGCAAGCCAGTACGGCATCGGCCACGACTACCAGGTGGACGGCCTCAACACGGTCACCGGTTCGGTGCCGCCGACGGTCGATTTGGCCGAGCGCACCGAGGACGGCTTCGGTCAGGGCAAGGTGGTGACCTCCCCGTTCGGCATGGCGATGGTCGCGGCCACGGTGGCCGCCGGGAAGACGCCGGTACCCAAACTCATTGAGGGGCGATCGACGACGATCACCGGCAACACCACCCCGATCAGCGAGAAAGTGCTCGACGGTCTGCGCCCGATGATGCGGCTAGTGGTGACCAACGGCACCGGCAAGGACATCGCCGGCTGCGGGGCGGTGTTCGGAAA
>NZ_JBATXN010000649.1:0-6406 GCF_049673265.1 Mycobacterium sp.
ACGACACGCCGGAAGACGCCGCAATGATTTAAGTTTCGGGGTCAGCGCCTAGCCGCCCTCGTGCATCGATTTACGGATTTGGGCCATCCGTTCGGCCGCCGCCCGCTGCCGATCTTCGTACTGCTCCTCCACGTCGCGGCCTGCGGGAGTCTCGGCATCCAATTCGGCTGCGCCGATTGAGGTCCCGTATCGAGTCTCGATCTTCTCGCGGACCGATTCGAAGGTCGGTACACCTGAATCGTCGTAGCCGGGGTCGGCGTCTGGCTCGTCGGGCATGGTTTCACGTTACCCGTGGCGGTCCAGGGTTGACCGCTAGCCAGACCGCGACCAGCACCGCGTGGCTGCGACGGCGCGTCCACACCGGCAGCAGCACCAGCGGCGTGCTCGCCCAGCGTGTCCAGGCGCTCCACGGATTCGCGTGACGCACGAATATGGCGCGGCGAATACGTGCGACCCCTCCCCTCAAGCGGGCTTACCTGCCTACAGGCTCAGTGCGCGGACCCGGAGCGGCCGTCCGCGGTGGCGCCGTGGACGGCAGCGCCATCCACGGCAGACCGGGCGTGCCCAACTGGCCGGCCAGCCAGGGCAGCGCCAGAGCGAAAGCCCTACTCGCAAACGGCCAGTCGTGTTTGCCTGGCTGGGCGACAATCGCGCAGTCGATGCCGTTGGCGCGGCCCAGTTTGCATAGCCGCTCGGCGGCGGCGGTCTGGTCGTTCGTGTAGGCGATGTGGTCTTGACCGCCCAACCCCACCGCACCGTCGTCCACCGCGAGACTGCGATACCGTTTCGGCGCGTTATCCGACGAAATGTCGAACCAGCCCGAGACATCGTTGTATCGGCCGTGCCTGGTCATCACCGTGGCCGGGTCGAAGGCTTCCCACGCGACGGGGTTGCCGCCGAACAACCGAACAATGGTTTGCGCCTTGGTTCCGGCGTCCGGGCCCATGTTGCCCGCGATGTCGACAAACGAGCTGAACAGCTCGGGGTGCATGACCGTGAGATCCACCGCGCAGGTCCCGCCCATCGACCAGCCGACGACGCCCCAGTGGGACGCTTCGGAGCTGACGCCGAAGTTCGAAACCATATACGGCACAACGTCTTTAGTTAGATGGTCGGCGGCGTTGCCGCGGCTCCCGTTGACGCATTCGGTGTCGTTGTTGAATGCTCCGCCGGAGTCGACGAAGACGAATACCGGAGCGTTGCCGTCGTGCGCGGCCGCCAGTTCGTCGATCGCCTTCACTGCGTTGCCCGTACGCGCCCAGTCACCGGGCGTGTTGAACTCGCCGCCGATCATCATCACGGTCGGCAGGTGTGGCGGCGGCGTTCTGACAAACCACGCAGGCGGCAGGTAAACCAGTTCGCCGCGATGCTTGAAGTGCGACGCGTCGTCGGGGATCGTCACCGGCACCAGGCTGCCGTGTTGAGGCTGAACACCCCGGGCCGCCATCGCAGTGACGGTGGCCAGGTCGGTCTGGTCGGGCAGCGGCCCCGCGGTGAGCTGGTTCAACGCGGTCTGCACAGTGGGGAAGTAGCCCACCCACAGGTTGAGCACCAGTGCTGTGCTGAGCAGACACAGCGGCACGGCCAGCAGTGACGCGCCGCGCCGCCACCAGGCCGTACCACGCCAGCCCAGGAACAAGATCACCACCGCTGCGCCGCTGCACGCGATCCACCACCACAACAAATGCGGCGCCGGGTCGTCGGCAAGGCCGTCGGCGGTGATGTACCAGTGCGCCCAAGCAGCCACTCCGACACCGACAGCTGCTGCGGCCGGCAGCCACAACAACCGCCAGCGGCGCGATCGCCACCCGACCGCCAGTAGCAGCACTGTCACGCTGATGGCTTGGACCGTGCCCGGAATCCAGCCGTGCATCAGCGACGTGTGGTGCTCTGCCGCTAGTGAGAACGCGAGGTTCGTCGCTGAACCCGTCACATGGTCCATTGTGCTGTTATCCCGGGCGTTGAGCACCTGTTTCATTCATCGGTTGCTCAATCGGTATGCACCCGGTGGTGGGGGCTATCGCGGCTTCGCCAGCGGGAACGGCAGGGTCTCACGGATACTGCGGCCCGTGATGAGCATGACGACGCGGTCGACCCCCATCCCCAGACCTCCGGTGGGCGGCATCGCGTATTCCATCGCCTGCAGGAAATCCTCGTCAAGCTCCATGGCTTCGGGATCTCCGCCGGCGGCCAGCAGGGATTGCTCCTGCAGCCGGCGCCGCTGCTCGACCGGGTCGGTGAGCTCGCTGTAAGCGGTGCCCAGCTCGACGCCCCATGCCACCAAATCCCAGCGTTCGGCGATGCCGGCTTTGCTGCGATGTGGTCGGGTCAGCGGCGACACGGACAACGGAAAGTCGGTGTAGAAGGTCGGTTGCTCGGTTCGAGCCTCGACCAGATGCTCGTAGAGCTCCAGCACCACCGCGCCGGCGTCCCAGCGCGCCAGGTAGGCGATGTGTGCGGCGTCGGACAGTTTGCGCAGCTTGGCCAAACTGGTGTCAGCGTCGACGTGCTCGCCGAGCGCTTCGGACACCGCCTCGTGCACGGTTTTCACCGGCCACACACCAGAGATGTCGACTGCTTCGAAGCCGCCGCCGGTGGCGCCGGGGCGGGGTCGCATCACTACTTGCGCGTCGTTTGCGGCCTGGGCGGCGTTTTGGATCAGCTCTCGGCAGCCGTCGATCCAATCGGTGTAGTCGGCGTGCGCCTGGTAGGCCTCCAGCAGAGTGAACTCGGGATTGTGGCTGAAGTCGACGCCCTCGTTGCGGAAAGCGCGGCCGAGCTCGAACACCCGCTCCACTCCGCCGACGCACAATCGCTTCAGATACAGCTCGGGCGCTATCCGTAGGAACAGGTCGAGGTCGTAGCTGTTGATGTGGGTGTTGAACGGACGAGCGGCAGCACCGCCGTGAATTTGTTGCAGGATCGGCGTCTCGACTTCCAGGAAACCCTTGGCGTGCAAGGTTTCTCTGATGGCGCGCAGCACGCTGCTGCGCGCCGCGATCAGCTGGCGCGACTCGGCGTTGATCGCCAGGTCGACGTAGCGACTGCGCACTCGCGCTTCCGGATCGGTCAACCCCTTCCACTTGTTGGGCAGCGGCCGCAGGCACTTGCCGATCAGTCGCCAGTTGCGGACGATCAGTGACCGGGTCCCGGTCTTGCTGAATCCCATCTGCCCGGTCACTTCGACCAGATCGCCGAGATCGATGGCCTTGGTGAAATCCCTGGTGCGCCCGCGCTCGAGAACTGAATTCTCTAGTAGCAGTTGCACTTCGGCTGACCAGTCGCGCAGCTGAGCGAACAGCACACCGCCGAAGTCGCGGATGCGCAGCACCCGTCCGGACACCGATACCGCCGTCTGGTCGTCGCTGCCCAATGCCTGGGCGATCGTGTGGCTGGGTGCCTGGCCCACCGGGTAGGCGTCAACGCCGCGGTCCTGCAGCATCTTTAGCTTGGACAGCCGGACTCGCATCTGTTCTGGAAGCCGGCGGCCACCTTCCGCGCCGGCTGCCAGGTCGTGCCGCTGCAATGCGTCGATGTCGGGTGCTGAGCCGTCGTGGTGCAACAGCCCGCTCGTCAACAGCGTCGGCGGCACCGACGGGTGATGCCCGGTGTGGTGTTCGTTGCGCCGAGTGAACGGCAGCACCAGGAAGCCTTCGGCGATGACCGAGGCGACGCCCACCCGGGGGATCATCCGGGCGTCCTCGTAGCAGGCGTACCGGGGCACCCAGTCGGGTTGATATTTCATGTTCGAGCGGTACAGCGTCTCTAACTGCCACCAGCGTGAGAAGAAGATCAAGAATCCTCGCCACAATCGCGCGACCGGGCCGGCGCCGAGTTGGGCGCCCTGCTCGAACGCGGACCGGAACATCGCAAAGTTCAGCGAGATGCGGCTGATCCCGATGCGCTCAGCGTGTAGCGCAAGCTCGCTGACCATCAGCTCGATGGTCCCATTGGGCGATTCCGGAGAACGACGCATGAGATCGAGCGAAACGCCGTTGCGGCCCCACGGCACCAGCGACAGCATCGCGATCACCGTGCTGTCGGGCTTGACGGCTTCGACCAGTAAGCAGTCGCCGTCGGCCGGGTCGCCGAGCCGGCCCAGCGCCATCGAGAAGCCGCGCTCGGTTTCGGTGTCTCGCCACGCATCGGCGTCGGCGAGCACCCGCTTCATCTCGGCCGGGTCGATGTCGTGGTGTCGGCGGATCCGCACCGTCAGCTCGGCGCGGCGCGCCCGGGTTGCGGCCTGGCGCACGCCGCGCATCTCACGGCCGGAGAGCCCGAAGTCGGCAGTGTGCAGGATGGCCTCGTCGCCCAACTCCAGCGCGTTCAGGCCGGCCTGGCGAAACGCTCTTGCTCCCGCCGAACTCGCACCCATGTTGCCGGGTGTCCAGCCGTAGGTCTGACACTGCGCCAGCCAGGCGTCGATGGCCTGCGGCCACGCGCGCGGGTCACCTATCGGGTCTCCGCTGGCCAGGCACACCCCGACCTCGACGCGGTAGGTGATCGCGGCGCGGCCGCTCGGCGCGAAAATTACCGACTTGTCTCGGCGAGTGGCGAAGTAGCCCAGGGAGTCGTTGTTGCCGTAGAGCTCGAGCAGCGCGCGGATCGCGGATTCGTCCTCACCGGTCAGTGCGTTTTCGGCGCGCTGTGATCGAAACAGCACGATCGCGGCGACCATCAGCGCCATCGCGCTGAACAAGCCGAACAGCGCGTTGAGGAAGACGTGCGGCCGACCCACAAACGTTCCGGGATCGGCGACGGCGAATCCGACCACTCGGTTCACCACGTACAGCAACCGGTCATCGCGGGCCAGCGTGCGGGGGAAGGCTTCGACCAGTGCCCAGGACAGCAGAATCCCGATTGCCCAGCCGGTGAGCAGCACTCCGGCCGCCTTGATCAGCGCACCGGAGCGGACCTTGGCCCAAAACTCTCGATAGGCCAAGACCAGTACCAAGAGTGCAGCCAGATGGAAACCAAGCCCGAAGGTCTCGCCGATCCTTCTCAGCGGGGTGACGTCATCGGCGGTCAGGCCGGCGACGTTCAAGCCGGCGGCCAGCAGCAGGTTGAGGACCAATAGCCACCAGGCGATGCGTTTGCGCGTGGTGAGGGCGCCGGCCAGCAAAGCCAGCACGAACGACCACGCGAAGCTGGTGTCGGGAAAGTTGAACAGGTAGTCGTTGATGAATTCCCGCGGCACCTTGATGGCCCACCGAATCACCGGCGACACACTGGCGATCAGCGACAGCGTGGCGATAACGCCGACCGTCCACCCGGCCGCCGCGGGCACCCAGCGCAGCCGGGAAGTCGACCGGCTCCGCGGACGAGACGCAGTGAGGGTCACAAACCGCGAGGATATTCGCTCAGGCTATGGAATTTCTATGCCCGGACGGCACGGAATTGGTCGCGCCGTTATGACTGCTAAACTGTCATCTGCGACCGTCTCCGGCGAAGTCCAGAGACAGCAAGTGGAGTCCCGCTCCCACCGTTGGCCAAGAACGGCTCAGCGGTCCGGTCACCGACACGCCAGCGGTGTGTAGGTTCTGCGTCACGCAGGCGGCTTCTGCCGTGACCGGTCGGCACCGGGCCCTGCTTACGCAGGGCTTTTTTGCTGATGGTGCGGTGTTTCCACCGCTGAGTCTCCGAACGGGCCAGCTGGCGGTGGTGGTAGGACAACAGTTAACCCGCCCGGTGACGATGCGGGCCGCGCAGCGGCCTGAGGAGGAGCCGGGCAGTAGAGCCCAGGAGGCCCCATCAGCACTGAGACCCGCGTCAACGAACGCATCCGCGTACCTGAAGTCCGTTTGATCGGCCCGGGAGGGGAGCAGGTAGGCATCGTGCGTATCGAAGATGCCCTCCGCGTCGCCGTGGATGCCGATCTCGACCTTGTCGAAGTAGCTCCAGACGCCAAACCACCAGTTTGCAAGATCATGGACTACGGCAAGTTCAAATATGAGGCGGCGCAAAAGGCGCGCGAGTCTCGCAAGAACCAGCAGCAGACGGTCGTCAAGGAACAGAAGCTGCGACCCAAGATCGACCCTCACGACTACGAAACCAAAAAGGGGCACGTGATCCGATTTCTGGAGGCGGGATCGAAAGTCAAGGTGACCATCATGTTCCGCGGACGTGAGCAGTCGCGGCCAGAACTGGGCTACCGGCTGCTGCAGCGGCTGGGCTCCGATGTCGCCGACTACGGGTTCGTCGAGACGTCGGCCAAACAGGACGGGCGCAACATGACGATGGTGCTGGCACCCCACCGCGGCGCAAAGACTCGTGCCCGTGCGGCCGAACAGGCCGGTGGCCCCACACCCCCGCCCGCACCGACCACCGATACCGAACCATCGCCGAACTGATACAGACAGACAGAGGACCGAAAACATGCCCAAGACCAAGCCGCACAGTGGTGCGT
>NZ_JBATXN010000650.1:0-1640 GCF_049673265.1 Mycobacterium sp.
CACGGAGGCAGGGGAATGGCTGTACGACCGGGAAAGCCATCATCGCGACATCTTGAACACCCACGCCGACCGCGGCGGCTGGATGATTTACTTCTCGATCGCGATGCTTCTCGTCGCCGCCATATTGACACTGCTGCACCTGCGTGAAAGCCGATCAGCCACACCAGCGCTGAAACTCAACGTGGCGGTTGCGATGCTGACAATCGCGGTGGGCGCCGCATCGATCGTGCAGGTGGTTCGTATCGGCGACTCCGGCGCCCGATCGGTGTGGGCCAATGAACTGACCAAGTCGGATAAACCGTAGTGCTTGTCAGTCCGGGGTGAACTGGCTCAGGTCGTAGATGCCGAGACTTTTCTCGATATCGGCGACTTTGTCGACCACCCCTTGGAAGCCGGCCGGACCGAACCGCCGATGCTCTTCGTCTTCGAAGGCTTCAGCAAGGTCGCGAAACTTCTGCGCGGGCAGTACGTCGCGCAACGCGGGGAAAACGACGGTGTCTTCACGGGCCTCATGCGGCTCATACATCCGAATGAACGCAGACATGTCTTGCACCAAGGCTTCTCGCTCAGGCTGCTCAAGTGAAACCGCGGCAGTAGTGGCACCGAGGATACGATCCGTTAGCTCGCGGCCACGTTGGTGCTGAACGCGTAGCACGCTGGTGATATCGGTGAGTTTGCCTGCCTTCTCCAGGCTAGGAAACACGTATTGCTCTTCAAGGTGTTCGTGGTAGTCCTCGATGAAACTTCGAATAATCCCGGCGCTGGCGTTGAGCGCCTGAGATGGATCCGGCTCCTCAGCCTCCAGACGATGAATGCCTTCCCGATAAATCAGCAAGATGCGCTTGAGCACGCCGTGCTCGCGCATCAAGTCTTCAGGTGGCGTGACCGGCACCTCTTGTTCGGAGGATGCACCGGATTGGCTTGGAGGGGGCTCGGGCGGTGAGCTCCCACATGCGGACAAGCCGATCGCACTAGCTGCGGATATCGAAATTCCGAGTAGTTGGCGCCGGCCTAGGGCCGCTGGTATCCGGTCTGTCATGGCCGTACCCTTCTCGCTCGCGTTGACGTGGCCAACGAGCGAAAAGTCTAGTCTTCGGCTAACCGTGGGATCAGGCCGCCGGCCAACACATCCTTGACTTGCCGCGGCGAAAGACGGTGCCGCACAGTGAAAGACGAATCCTTGGTGACGTTATCGACCTGCAGCGTGTCCTTGTCTGCCAATGCCTCGCGAAGACCGCCGATGCGCAGCGTGTCGTCCTGATCGATGGATTCGTAATCGTCGGGGTCGTCGAACTCGAGCGCCAACACGCCGAAATTGGCCAGGTTCTGCCAGTGGATGCGGGCGAACGACTTAGCGATGACGACCCGTAGACCGAGATAACGGGGGGCGATCGCGGCGTGCTCACGTGACGAGCCCTGACCGTAGTTCTCGCCGCCGACGATGATGTGACCGTCGTCGCCGGCCTCCTGCGCCCGCTGCGGATACGACTCGTCGACCTGGGTGAAGCTGAACATCGCGAGCTTGGGAATGTTGGAGCGAAACGGCAGCGCCCGCGCGCCGGCCGGCGAGATCTCGTCGGTGGAAATGTTGTCGCCGACCTTGAGCAGCACCGGCACCTCGATTTCGTCGGGCAGCGGCG
>NZ_JBATXN010000651.1:0-15645 GCF_049673265.1 Mycobacterium sp.
CGCGGCGGCATGGGTGAGGTGTGGCGCGCGCATGACACCGTCACCGACAGGGTCGTGGCCATCAAAGTCTTGCCCGCGCATTTGTCTGAGGATGAGGAGTTTCAGCGGCGATTCCGCCGGGAAGCCCACGCGGCCGCCCGAGTGGGCACACCGCACGTGGTCTCGAGCTATGACTATGGGGAGATCGACGGTCGGGTCGGCCGATCACCTTAGGATTCTCCCGCCAACGGCACCGGTCAGTCCCGGCTTTACCGCCGCTGCCCGCAAACTCTCAGGTCGGCGAGTTTGTAGTCTTTGCGGTCGTGTCGACCGTGGTCGGGCTGTGGATCTGGGTGGGCGATCGTCTAACGGGTGCTGCCACCACAATTGGGGCTCGCGGGCTTTGACGGCCATGCACAAGCCGGCGCGACTAGACCGATCGCCATCGCTACGGCTACCAAGGCGTAAGTGTTGCGGCGCATGCTCGCTGCCTAGATCCCTATCCAGACCCACTGTCCATGGCCGCCGTCCCATACCGGGCGGAGCTTCTGCGCCCACGGCGGCGGTGGCGGGGGCGGCGGGATGTCCGCGGGTGCGAATGACGGCACGTATGCCGGCTTGGGTACATACCAGTCCGGCACTGGCGGTGGCGGTTTGCACTCGTTAGTCCACACATTGCGGGCGAAGTTGGGGTCGCATTCCGCCCAGCTGACTCCCGGCGTCGCGACCATCACGGCCGCCATCGGAGATACCACGACCGCAACACTTGCGCCCAGACGGCGAACAAACCTCGTCATGCAGGCCTCCCGATATGGACCCGTCGGTAGATATTGGCTTACTTGAGCTTATGCCCTCGACACCACGTGGACTCGGTCAGCATTCGGCAGAGCCGACGGCTCGGCTCGCGGAATCCAATTCGAGGCAACATCGCCGCCAGTAACTGCGGGCACGCTGCACTATCGTCGGGTGCATGGGCCCCCGCATGTACCGGCCGGTCGCTCCGCTAGCCGACTACATCGAATTCATCGGAGATTGGCGTAACAGCGAGGCCGACTACTGGAGCCGGGCGCTGCCGCGTGGCGCGGTGACGGTGATCTTCGACGTCGGGCAACGACAGCAGCTCGACTTCTACGCCGCCGACGGCAAGACAAGGTTGATCGTTCCGCCCGCATTCATCACCGGATCGCACACTGCCTCATACGTATCGAACATCGCCGCCGACGAGCCCGTGATGGCCGTTCACTTTCGGCCCGGCGGCGCGTTTCCGTTTCTGGGAATCCCGTTGGGCGACCTCGAGGACGCATACGTCGGCGTCGACCAGGTCTGGGGGAGCGACGGCCGCGAGTTGCACGAGCGGTTGATCGAAACGTCATCGGCGCGGGCCCGCTTTCAGATCCTCGAGCAGTTTTTGTTGTCCCGGCCATCGCTGACGGTGGACCGCCAACCCGGTGTCGCCGCAGCGCTGGCCGCGATCGAAAACGACCCATCGATCCGGATGGCCGACATCCGGCACCACGTGGGTATGGCCGCCAAGCGCCTGATCGCGTTGTTTCGTGCCGAGGTGGGCTTGTCGCCCAAGGCATATGCGCGGGTCCGTCGCCTCCAGGCGGCGCTGCGGTTACTGGGGACCGGCCCGGTGGGCGGTGCTCGCGTCGCGGCGGAGGTCGGTTATTTCGACCAGGCGCACTTTGTCCGGGACTTTGAGTCGTTCACCGGGATGACGCCGACGCAGTACAGCCAACAGCGGATTGTGCTGCCCAGCCACGTCCCGATCGAGCGGCACAAATTTACAAGACCGCTGGCCGCCGCGTGTTCATGATGGGGTTATGGATAACCCCAAGCAAGCGGTAGCGGCAACCGGGCTGCTCGTCGCGGCGATGCGCGCCGAGGAATCGGCGCGTGAGGACGCTCTTTTCACCGATCCGTTCGCCGAACGGCTGGCGGGCGACGACGGCCGGCAGTTGCTTGCCGAAGCCGCGGCGAAGACCGAACAGCCGTCAGCGCCGATTGTCGTTCGCACCAGGTTCTTCGACGAGGCCCTGCTGCGCGCCCAAGCCGACGGCGTTTCGCAGGTGGCCATTCTCGCCGCGGGCATGGACGCCCGTGCGTTTCGGCTGCCATGGCAGCGCGGTACTACCATTTACGAAGTCGACCAGCCCCACATGATCGCGACCAAAGCCGAACGACTCGCGGGTGAGCAACCGCGCTGCCGACGTGTTGCGGTCGGCGCCGACCTGGCCGATGATTGTGCGAAAGTTCTGCAGTCACAAGGGTTTAGCTCCTCATCGAGGACGGTGTGGCTGATCGAGGGGCTGCTGCAGTACCTCGAAGCCTCGGATGTCGACAATCTGTTCGCCCGCGTCGATGCGCTGTCTGCTCCGGGTACGGTGCTGTTGTACGACATCGTCGGCAAGACGATGTTGGAGGCGGAGTTCCTGCAGCCGACCCTGGACTACATGGCAAAGCTGGGGGCGCCGTGGACGTTCGGCAGCGATACCCCGGCTGCTCTCGTCGAGAACCGGGGCTGGACGGCCACCGTCACCGATGCGGCCGAGCCCGGAAACCGATGGAATCGATGGATGCATCCACCGGTTCCTGCCGACGTGCCCGCGGCGCCGCGCGGCTACTTCATCGAGGCGGTCAAGGTGTAACCCGAGCTGCTATGGACCGGTGACATGGCACTATTCTCAGCGGAGCCACGCTTCCCAACAGGCAGGCAGTATGTGACGGCACACGGTGAACCCGTCGACCCGCGTCGCTTGCGGGTGGTGCCTGACGGCGGCTACCCCAACTGGGAAGCGGTGTACCAGGACAACGCCACCTGGGTGTATCGCACCATCTTCGCCCGGGTGGGCAACCGGGCCGACGCCGAGGACCTCACCGCCGAAGTCTTCCTCGCCGCACTGCGACCGCTGCGGTTGACGGCAAGCGTCGGCGAGATTCGGGGGTATCTACGGGCCACCGCGCGAACGGTGCTGGCCGCGCATTGGCGCGAAACGCTGGGACGTGAGATCACCACGATCGATGACGATATCGAGCAACCACCCGACCGTGAAGAGGCGATCAGCACCGCTCCCCAGCGAGTCGCCAAGGTTCTGCACCGGTTGCCGGACAATTATCGAAGGATATTGGAACTGCGCTTCTTGCAAGGCCGTTCGATCAAAGAGTCGGCCGCCGAGCTGGGGGTCAGCGTCGCCAACGCCAAGGTGCTCCAGCATCGCGCATTGCGGCTGGCCGCACAGGTCAACGAGAAGGACGAATCATGAACGCGCGCGGGTTGCGCAGGTATGTCGACGACCTGTTGCGGGGTCGTCGTCCCAAGCCGTTCCGGCCCGACGATTTTGAAGCCGCGCAAATCCGAACGGCCATCGATCTCCAGGCGGCGCGGCTCGGCAGCGATGCGCCGCGAGAGGAATTTCTCACTGATCTGCGCCAGCGTCTTGCCGCGCAAATGGAAGGCACCGCACAGCCGGCAGGACAATCCGGGGCGACCCGCAGGCACGTCATCGTCGGCACGTCGGCAGCAGCGGCCGCCGCGGTGGCCGCGGTGTCGATCGATCGAGCGCTGATCGACAGTGGGCAGGTCGCCGACGGCGACAACAAGTACAACTCCGGCGAACTCACCCCAAACACCGGGCGGTGGCAGCGGGTCGCAGCCAGCGCGGAGGTGCCCGACGGTGTCATGCACCCGTTCGATCTCGGCTCGGTCGTCGGATTCGTTCGCCGTGTCGACGGCAAGCCCGAAGCGGTGTCGGGGGTCTGCACCCATCAGGGTTGCCGATTGTGGTTCGACGCACCGCAGGCCCGGCTGCGCTGCCCGTGCCATTCGACCTCGTTTTCGCCCGCCGGCCAGGTGCTGACCCATCAATTGCCGATATCGCCGAAGCCGTTGCCCACGTTGATGGTTCGTGAACAAGGTGGTGTCATCGAGGTATTCGTCCCGCCGAGCCCTAACGAGCCGGCCTGACGGCCTGTAACCCGCTGCCCTATCTGTTGGCAGTGCTTGGTTTCTTGGTTTCTTACGTCCTTCGCCGACCGATGGAGGTGCAACGTTATGCCCGAACGAAATCGGGGCGCGCGGATGGTGCTGCTGGCGGGAATGCTGTTGGCCTCATGCTCCTCGCCGCCGACACACCAGACGTCGCCGTCGGTGACGTTCGGGCCGGGCGCGACGACACCGGGAATGCCGGGGATGGGCGGCATGCCGTCGATGTCGGGTCCGCCGGCGGGCGGCTCGACGTCGGCGACCGGCTCGGCGGCTCCGGTAGCCGGTGACGCGGTCAGCATTGACAACTTCGCCTTCGTCCCGGCGACGCTGACCGTTCGCGCGGGAAGCACGGTCACCTGGACCAACCATGATGAAGAGCCGCACACGATAGCCGCCGACGACGGGTCGTTCCACTCACCCGGAATGGGCTCGCAGGGCACGTATTCGCACACATTCCCGACCGCAGGCAAGTTCGACTACGTCTGCTCGATCCACCCGTACATGCACGCGACAGTGGTTGTGACGCAATGACCGACGCCGAGCACTCAATGAGCCGACGCCAACTGATCCGGCACAGCGCATGGTTCGGTGCGGCCGTCGGCCTGGCCGTGGTCGGTGGTGAAGTGATCTCGCACGTCGCCGGCACCGCGGAGGCCGCGCGGGCACAAGGCCGGCCCGCGCTGCGATTTGCTCAGGTCAGTGACAGCCACATCGGGTTCTTCGGAAAGGCGAATTCGAATGTCGCAGGCTCGTTCGGCCAGGCGATCGAGCGGATCAATAACCTCGGCTACACACCCGACTTCGTCATCCACACCGGCGATCTCACTCATCTGGCCACGACGGATCAGTTCGATCAAGTCAAGCAAATGATGACCGGGCTGCGTACGCCGCATGTCTTCACCGTGCCCGGCGAGCACGACTCGGTCGACGATGCGGGCCAAAAGTATCGAAGCGTGTTCGGCGCGGGAACCCGCGGTGACGGGTGGTATAGCTTCGACATCGCCGGTGTGCATGTGATTGCGCTGGTGAACACGCTCAATTTGAAAAAGCTCGGTCATCTGGGAGCCGACCAGCTGGAGTTCATCGCGAAGGATGTGGCGGCGCTGCCCAGTGATACGCCGATCATCGTGTTCAGCCATATCCCGCTGTTCGCAATGTATCCGAATTGGGGCTGGGGTACCGACGACGCCACCCAGGCGCTGAGTTATCTGCGCCGCTTCTCGTCTGTGACCTGCCTCAACGGCCATGTCCACCAAGTCTTTTCCAAGACGGAAGGCAATGTGACCTTCTACAGCGGCACCACCACGGCGTACCCGCTACCTCATCCCGGCGACGGTCCGGCACCGAAGCCCGTCACCCTGCCGGCCGGCAAATTGCGCGACGCGCTGGGTATCCGCGAGGTCAGCTACACGCGGGGACATGACGCCCTTGCATTGAAAGAACGGACACTGCAATGAGGTTCGCGGGGTTGCTGATCCGCATCGGAATCGCGGCTGCGGTGGTCGTGAGCGGGATCAGCCACGCCTACCTGTATATCCACGGCTACCAGCATATTCCGACGATCGGCACGGCTTTCATTGTGCAGGCCGGCGTCTCGTTCGCGCTCGCCGCGCTGATCCTGCTCGGCGGGCCGTCGTGGCTTCAGTGGGCAGCGGCCGCGTTGGCCGGCGGCGCACTGGTCGCCTTCGCGTTGTCGCGCACCGTCGGGCTTTTCGGGTTTTCCGAGCAGGACTGGGAGCCGGCGCCGCACGCGGCGATCAGCGTGGTCGCTGAAGTGCTGACCATCGGGCTCTGGGCGGCCTATCTGGCCGAGGGGCGGCGCGTTCGCAGGTAAGCCGTGCATACTCTTCTGTACAGAGGTCTCAAACAGAGGGGTTGGGCGCATGTTGTTCCGTGCGACTCTGGTCGTGGTAAGTATCGTCACGGCTGCGATTGGCTCGGCGTCGCTGGCCGGCGCAGACCCGCATTGCGCCGCCGGTCAGTGCGGTCCAGCCCCGGGCCAGACCCCGTCATACCAGGACGGGTACAACACCGAGCACGCCTTTTACTCGCAGCCGAGGAATGGCAATTTCCTGAAAAACGAGATGCAACAGGCCGGCTATAACGCGGGCATGGTTTGCCAACTCGAGATGGGCGGCGGGCCGCTACCGCCCAATCAGAACGACTGGATACGCGGTTGCGTCGACGCGTTGCACGATCTGGGATTCAAGCCCTGAGCTAACCCGTCCGCGGGCGAACGCTTGTCAAAACCGCGCGCACATCAGCACCCGCCGGTGTGCCCGTTTTCATCACCGCGGCCGGCTAGTCGGTTAATCTCGCCAGTTACAGGTCATGCCAGCAGAGGAGTGCGGCCATGATTGATGCACGGTCCGTCGCAACGGCGGCCATCGCGGCCGCGGCGCTCGGCGCGGCCGACCTGGCCAGTGCCGACCCGGTGAGCCAGCCGGTCCCCAATATGAGCCACGATGCGGCGCTCGGACAATCCTGCGCTACGCCGACCGGACGCTACATCTTCGGATACGACTCCGCCGGCAAGGTTTTGGCGTGTGGTCGACCCGGACAACCCCACGTGTGGGTCGATGCCGGGACGCTGGTCGGGGTTCGACAGATCGGCGGCAAGCAGTGCGTGGAGGAGATACACGCCCTTGCTCCAGACGGCAGTGGGGGATTTACTGCACAGTCACCCGATGGCGTCCCCTTGATATGCGCTTACCCAACCGATACCTGGGAGATCATGCCCACTCACTAGTCCTTCTTGGACGGGATCACTATCACGACGATCAGCGTCAGGATGCTGAAGATCAGTCCCAGGATGCCCCAACCGAATGGGTTGCGGCCCTTCATCCCTGCGATGACTGCGCAAATAATCGCCGCGATGATACTGCCGATGGCGACGAAAACGAATTTGATGGTTCCCCCAATTAGGCCTGCGGCCTCCGGGTGGCTGGATGCGGCCAGCACTAATTGATGAAGCATGATGGACTCCTCTGCGCCGGACGGGATCTCACTGCCCGTGTTCCGGACTCGGATACCCAGCAGAGCGGGAATCAAACGGCGCGCTGATCTCCTTCGCGTCGTCGCAGTTCCAGGATGAGCAGCGCGATCGGAAGCAGCACCGCGACGATTAGGCCTATTTTTTCGGTGACTGCCGCAGCCGTCGTGTAGTGGTGCAGATGGGTGAGGTGAAACAGCAAGTGCGGGATGGCGAACACCAAGTAGGCAATCAGCGCGGTGCGCACGATCTGTTGCTCCATGGTGATCGCTGCGATTAATAACACCATAGTCAGCGCAAGGTTCAGCGCACCCACATCGCGCAGCAGGTGTTCGGAATACGGCGGCAACAGGCTCACCCCGGGGACGTGGTCGTAGAAGACCCGCGGGGTCAGCGTCGCGACAACTCCCACCGCGAGTTCGGTGAGGGCGAGGAACCAGATACCGGCTCGCAGCAGCACATCGGTGAGCTTCATCGCCGCTGCCTTCGACGGAGGGGTAGGTAGGTACGAAGCGCGTCGGCGTATGGGACGACACCGGCGGTGAACTGCTCGCTGAGGTACTCCTCGAAGGTGACGGTGCCTTGTGCGTGATCCGGCGCCAGGTGGCCGCCGGCACGGTATGCGCGAAACACCTTGCCCGGTAGCAGGATTGGCAGCATCAGGCGATGCTTGCTGACCATTGCCAAGTAGCTGCGGGCAAGGTCGCTGACCGCACGGACCTCTGGCCCGCCGAAATCTGGGGCCCTGCCGGTGGGTTCGTCGAGCGCGAGCTGGGCGAGCCGGTTACCGACCTCGCGCACATCGACCGGCTGGAAACTCCAGCCGGCGGGCAAGGCCATGATCGGTGGTTTGGCCAACATGCGTAGCAGCATGGCGATGAGATCGTGGAACTGAGTCGCCCGCAGCACCGTCCACGGCAAGCCGGACCTTGCGACCAGCTCTTCATCGGCCACTTTTCGCCGGTAGACCGGGACACGGTCGGAGCCGACGATGGAGGTGTACACCAGATGCGGGGAGCCGGCTTGTTTCGCCGCCACAACCAGATGATCCACGTGCTCGGAGCACTGCACGATGGTGTCGACGCCGGCGACAGCCGCATCGAGCCCGTCGCCGGTGCGCAGGTCGCCGGTGACGTGTTCGGCGTTGTCGTGTTGGTGGCGCCGCCGGCCTCGGCTCAGGATGCGCACGCTGGCGCCCGATGTGAGGAGCTGATCGACCACCGCTCGGCCTAAGACGCCGGTGCCGCCGACCACGAGTACGCGTTTCGTCATACCTTATGGACTGGATAGCCCGGCGGGGTGTGACAGCTGCCTGCCCAGGAATCGCAATTTGTCCGGGTTCGCGATGACCCGCAGGGCGGCTATCCGGTCGCCATCTGTTTGGAAAAACAGCACGCCAGCAAGCACCGAGTCGGTGAATCCGAGCACCGCAGGCTCGCCGTTGACCTCGACACCGAATTGCAGGTGCACTGCGGGCAAGGGTCGGCTAAACGCACCCGCCACGTATCGGGCCACCCGGTCGCGGCCCACCACCGGCCGCCGCGCAGCGGCCACTTTCCCGCCACCATCGGCGGTGGACGTGACATCGGCGGTCAGCATGGGCACCAACCCGGCGACGTCACCGCTGCGGCTTGCGTCCAAGAAACGGTCCACCAGGTCACGCCACCGCGCCGGATCGGGCTGGAACCGGGGCACCGGATCATCGAGGCGTTGCTTCGCGCGGCGGTGCAACTGGCGAGCGTTGGCTTCGGTGGTTTCCATGAACTCGCCGATGTCGCGGTGGCTGTAGCCGAATGCCTCCCTGAGCACGAACACGGCGCGCTCGCTGGGACCGAGCCGCTCCATCAGGGCCAGCAACGCGATCGACACCGAATCGCGAAGCTCGGCGGTTTCCAACGGCCCCAACGTTCCATCGCTGGTGATGACGGGTTCCGGTAGCCACGGACCTACGTAGATCTCCCGCCGGGCACGAGCCGACGTCAATCGGTTGAGGCACAAGTTCGTGACGACCTTGCTCAACCAGGCCGGCAAGGAGCCGATCGTCGCTCGATCGGTCGCATGCAACCGTAGGTAGGCGTCTTGCACCGCGTCTTCGGCCTCGCCTGCTGACCCCAACAACCGGTAGGCAAGCCCGAACAGGCGGGGCCGCTGCGATTCGAACTCCTCCGCTACCGCGGTCATTGCCTTAAGAGCTGCCTCGCAACCCGTCGACGAAGTCCTTGGTCTCTGCCCAACTCGGCAGCAGGCCGGCGGCGCGCACTTCGTCGAGGGTGGGCGCTGCGGCATCCCGCTCAGACAACAGTAATTCGTGTCCGCTCGGCCAATCGATCGCCAGCGTCGGGTCGGTGGGGGCGATGGTGTGCTCGCGTTGCGGGTTATATTCCGCTGAGCACAGGTACATCACCGTCGAGTTATCTTGTAGCGCAAGGAAACCGTGCGCCAGACCCTCGGAGAGATACACCGTCCTACGGTCACGGTCGTCGAGCAGAACTGAGTCCCACTGGCCGAAAGTTGGCGAGCCAACCCGGACATCGACGACGACGTCGAACACCGATCCGGTAAGGCAGGTCACGTACTTGGCCTGGCTCGGTGGCAGCTGGGCGAAATGTAGGCCACGCAGCACACCGGCTGAAGAGACCGAACAGTTGGCCTGCCGCACGTCTAGCCGGTGACCGGCGAACCCGGCGAAGCCTGTGTCGGTCAGCCACTCGAAGAACATTCCACGCGAATCCGAATGCAGTTGCGGGGTGATCTCCCACGCGCCGGCGATGTCGAGTTCACGAACCTGCATCAACGGCCCCATTGTTCGTAGCGGGCTTCGACGGCAGCTTTCAGCGGGCCCCACCATGATTCGTTTTCCCGATACCAGTCGATGGTCTCACGCAGACCCTCGGTGAAATCGGTATGCTTTGGCGCCCAGCCTAATTCGTTGCACAGCGAGGTCGGGTCGATGGCGTAGCGCAGATCGTGGCCGACCCGATCGATGACGTAATCGAAGTCGTCGGGATCACGTCCCATCAGTTGGAGCAATGTCTGCAGCACAGACACGTTGTCGCGTTCGCCGTCGGCGCCGATCAAGTAGGTCCGGCCGATTTGGCCGCCGGTCAGAATCCGCCGGACCGCGTCATTGTGGTCCTCGACGTGGATCCAATCCCTGACGTTGGTTCCTTTGCCGTACAACTTCGGCCGACGCCCGGTGAGCACGTTGGTGATCTGGCGCGGAATGAACTTCTCCAGGTGCTGATACGGCCCATAGTTGTTGGAGCAGTTCGAGATCGTCGCGCGAACGTCGTAGGAGCGCACCCAGGCTCGCACCAGCATGTCGGAGCCGGCTTTGGTCGCCGAGTACGGACTCGACGGGTTATAGGGCGTCGACTCGGTGAACCGCTGCGGATCGTCGAGCGCGAGATCGCCGTAAACCTCGTCGGTGGAGACGTGGTGCAGCCGGACCCCATGCCGGCGCACCGCCTCCAGAATCGTGAACGTCCCGATCACGTTGGCCCGCAGGAACGGCGCCGGGTCGGCCAACGCGTTGTCGACGTGGGTCTCGGCTGCGAAGTGCACCACCGCGTCAGCCTCGGCGACCAGGCGGGAGACCAATTCGGCGTCAGTGACGTCGCCCTGGACCAGCCGGATCTCGTTTTCGACGGGAGCCAGCGATTCGCGGGTGCCTGCATATGTCATGGCGTCGAGCACCGTCACCGCGTCTTCCGGATGCTCGCGAACGGTGGTGTGCACGAAGTTGGCGCCGATGAAACCGGCGCCGCCGGTCACCAGCAGCCGCATGGGGGCACTCTAGCCGGGCGACGATTCGGGCCCCGAGCTAGCCGCCAATTCCGTTATCGAGGCCGAGATGGGTTCCGAAATACCAAGGGACGCCGACCTGCACGACCACCGCGACGAGGACACATGCGACAAGACTTATCAGCAGTCCCACCGCACGCCGTCGGGCCTTCATCGACGAAAAGGCGAGGACCAGAAAGAGCAGACCGAGTGCTGCCTGCAGGTAACCGAAAACCTCTAGCGGGCGGTCGGCCGCTCGGTCGTAGTCGGTGAGGTGTCCGTCGGGAAAGCCGGCCAAGGCCACTTCGCTGTAGGTCATGAAGGCCAGCAACAGCGCGGCCAGGGCGCAGACCACGCAAGCGATTCGTACGACGCCACTCCGAAGCACCATGACGACCCCGTCCGCCCGATCAGCTGGGGGGCGCCAGTCCCAGCGGCCCGGCCAGTTCGCCCAGCGCGGGCAGCAGCGTCTCCGGTGTCCAGCCACCAAGCACCTGGATCGCCACGTGATCGGCACCGGCTTGCAAATGCTCGTCAAGGCGCGCCGCGATGGCCTCGGGGGTGCCGTAGGCCACCACCGAGTCGATCAGCCGGTCGCTTCCGGGCTTGCGCACGTCGTCTTCGCTGAAGCCCAGCCGCAGCCAGTTATTCACGTAGTTGCTCAGGCCCAGGTAGTGGTCGACGGTCTCGCGGCCAATCCGACGGGCCTCGGCGGCGTCGGTGCTCAGCACCACCTTGTGCTCTGGTGCCAGGAACACCGAGCGGCCCATCTTTTCGCGGGCCTTGGCCGTGTGTTGCGGCGTGGTCAGGTATGGGTGTGCGCCCGCGCTGCGTTCGGCGGCCAGTTGCAGCACCTTGGGACCAAGCGCCGCCAGCACCCGACGACTGGTCGGCACCATGGCGCCGTCGAGTTCGTCGAGGTAACCGACCAACGCGTCATAGGGCTTGACGTACTCCTCGGTGTGCTCGCGGTGGCCCACGCCGACGCCCAGCAAAAACCTTCCCGGATAGGCGGTTTCGATGCGCTCAAAGGATCGGGCGACCACCGACGCCGGTGCCGACCAGATGTTGACGATCCCGGTGGCCAGCTGCAGCGAATTAGTCTGCGCCAGAGCAGGATCCACCCAATCCAGCTCCGCGTCCGGCGATCCGCCGACCCAGGCGGCGCCATAACCGAGCGACTCGATTTGCGCGGCCAGTTCGGGTGCCAGTGAGCGGAAGGCCAGCCATACGCCGAACCGGCCCAGGTCAGGTTTCAGCGATACGGCCTCGGTCATCTAGTTCCCCCTCTGCTTGCTCACGACTGATTCAGTCCAAGCGGCCCCGCCAATTCGGCCAGCGCCGAGACCAGGTTCTCACTTTTGGTCAGGACCTGAACGGCGACGTGGTCGGCGCCGGCGTCAAGGTGTTCATTGAGCCGGGCGGCTATCGCGTCGGTCGTACCGTAGGCAACCACGGCATCGACCAGCCGGTCGCTGCCGGGCCGCGTGACGTCGTCGTCGGTGAATCCCAGCCGCCGCCAGTTGTTCAGATAGTTGGCCAGGTTGAGGTAAATATCGAGCGCCTTGCGGCCGACCGCCCGGGCGCGATCCGCATCGGTGGTCAGCACCACCTTGTGCTCGGGCGCCAAGAACGCCGACGGGCCGATCAGTTCGCGGGCCTGCGCCGTGTGCTCCGGCGTGGTCAGGTAGGGATGCGCTCCACCGCTGCGCTGCGCCGACAGCTTCAGCACTCGCGGGCCCAGCGCAGCCACCACTCGACGGTTGGCCGGCACTCCGTAATCGTCAAGAAGGTCCAGGTACTCCACCAGCGCGTCGTAGGGCTTGCGGTATTCGCTGATCGCCTCGGGGTGCCCGACGCCGATACCCAGCAGGAACCGGCCGGGGTACGCCTTGTCGATGCGGTGGAAGGACTCGGCGACCGGCTTGGCGGGCGCCGACCAGATATTGACGATGCCGGTGGCCACCTGCAGCGTGGTGGTCGCTTCCAGGATCGGCTCGACCCATTCCAGCTCGGCCGGCGGTGAACCGCCTACCCAGACGGCTCCGTAGCCCAGGGCTTCGATTTCTTTAGCCTGCTGCGGCGTGACCCCGCGGCCGAACGATCCGAACCGACCAAGGTTGGGGCTATTCGTGGAATGAGCTTGAGTATCAGTCATGGTGTCTCCAACCGGTCCGGGAATGTCGCTATTCCGTCAGCTCTTCATCTAGGTCGGGATCCGCCAAGTCCTCGACGCGAGGCTTTTCCAGAGGCAGCAACACGATGAAGCGGGTATTGCCCGGCGCAGACTCCACCCGCAGATCCCCACGATGCTTTTTCACGACGATGTTGAACGCCAAATCCAGCCCGAGGCCGGTGCCTTCGCCGAACGGTTTGGTGGTGAAGAACGGTTCGAAGATGTGCTCGCGGATGTCCTCGGGGATGCCGGGTCCGGTGTCGCAGATCTCGATGCGGGCCAGCTTCTCGCCTTCCCTGCTGGTGCGTACGGTCAGCGTGCCGCCCGTCTCGCGCATCGCGGCCAGCGCATTGTCGATGATGTTGGTCCACACCTGGTTGAGATCACCTGGAAAGCAAGGGATTTCGGGAAGCGATTGGTCGAATTCCTTGACCACTGTGATCGCGCCGGGTTGCTTGTCTTTGCTCAATCGATCGGCGAACATCACGAGCGTGCTGCGCAGCAGTTCGTGCACATCGGCCACATCGAACAGGGCGCGGTCCATCCGGGAATATTGCTTGGCGTCGGCGACCAACGCCGAAATCCGTTTGCTCGCTTCCGAAATCTGATTCATCAGAAGCTCGCTCTCGATGGTGTAGCTGATCCAGCGGATCGCCTCCTCCAACGAAGCCGATCTATCCAATTCCTCTGCGGTCGCGGCGATCCGCTCCAACCAGTCGGTGTCGACGCCGCCTTCGACGAGTGTCGGCGCGATGTCCCACCCGCTGCCGATGTCGTGGTCCTCCAGCCACTCGCCGACGGCGTCCTCGCGGTCGGCAGTCTCGAGCGCGGTCAGGTGCTGCGACGCCGATTTGGCGACCTGCTCGGCGACGGCATCCTGCAGTTGCACCAGAGCGTTCAGCGTCTCGGGGGAGACGGTGCCGTCGGCGAGCATCGCCAGTTTCCCGCGCATGCGCGAGATCCGGCCGCGCAGCTCGTCGGCGGCCCGAGCGATGGCCGCTGCGGGATTGTTCAGCTGATGGGTCAGGCCGGCCGACAACCGGCCCAGCGCGAGCAGCTTTTCCCGGTTGTCGATGATCCGCCGGGTCCGGTCGGTGCCCACAGCGATCCCGTCGAGCAGGTGAACCGCCATCGGAAATTGGTCCTTCATGAACTTGGCGAACACCGGCGCGTCCATGACGAAGAACCGCGACGGCTTGGTCACGTGCACCGACGCGTCGTAGCTCTTTTGCTTCCCACCGGTAAAGGCCCGCCAGGCACCGCAATACACGCCGCGCTGTGACGTCCGATTGGTCTCGATGTCCTGACCGCCGGAGAGCTTCGACATCGCCAGCTCGCCTTCGATCAGGACGTAGAAACAAGTCGCCGGCTCACCCTCGACGATGATCGGCCCCGGTTCGTAGTGCTGGATGTGGCCGTTGGCGCACAACGTCTCGAGCTGCTCGTCGGTCAGCGCCTCGAACAGGAACAGCGTGCGCAGCTCGTCGGCGTCACACGGAAGTTTGTCGGTCATGACTCCGCCAGGTAGCGGTGGACCAGCATCACGGCCATCGATCCTTCGCCGACTGCGGCTGCGACGCGTTTAGCTGACTCGGCGCGCACATCGCCGGCGACGAACACGCCTGGCACGCTGGTCTCCAGGTGGTGTGGCGGACGGTCCAGCGTCCAGCCACACACGTTGCGAAGGTCCGGCCCGGTGAGGATGAAGCCGCGATCGTCGCGGGCGACTACCCCGTCCAGCCAGTCGGTGCGCGGCGCGGCGCCGATGAAGATGAACATCCGGCCGCAGGTGACGTCCTCGGTTTCGCCGGTCCGGTTGTCAATCAGGGTGAGCTTCTCCAGATGATCGTCTCCAGTAGCGCAATGAACTTCGGTACAGGTGCGCACGGTGATCTTGGGAGTCTGCTCAATCTGTTGGATCAGGTAGTGCGACATCGACGCCTCCAGCGACGGGGCACGCACGACGATCGTGACGGATTTGGCCTCCCGGGACAGATACATCGCGGCCTGGCCGGCCGAATTGGCCCCGCCAATCACGTAGACCTCTTCGCCCTTGCAGTCCGACGCGACCGAAACGGCGGCCCCGTAGTAGATGCCGCGGCCGGTCAACTCGTCGCAGCCGGTCGCCGCCAGCTGTCGGTAGGCGACGCCGGTGGCCAGGATCACCGCATGCGCATCGATCGAGCCGCCGTCAGAGAACCGGATGGTGCGCTTGGAGCCGTTGACCTCCAGCGCAGTGGCCGTGCGGGCGGTGATCAGTTCGGCGCCGAACTTCTCCGCCTGTCGGCGGGCCCGGTCGGCCAGCTGGCCGCCCGACACCCCGTCTGGAAAGCCCAGATAGTTCTCGATCCGCGAGCTCTGCCCGGCCTGACCGCCGGTCGCGGTGCGTTCGATCAGCACGGTGCGCAGCCCCTCGGAGGCGCCGTAGACGGCGGCGGCCAGGCCCGCGGGTCCGCCACCGACCACGATCAGGTCGTAGAACTCCTGCGATGGCGTGGTCATCAAGCCCAACGTGTCGGCCAGTTCGGCATCGCTCGGTTCGATGAGGGTGTCGCCGCGTTCGGTGACGACGACCGGTAGCCGCAGGCCGTCCTCGCCGGCAGCGGCCAACAGCTGCTCGCCGTCGGGGTCGTCGGCCATGAACCAGTTGTAGTAGAGCCCGTTGCGGGCCAGGAAGTCGCGCACCTGCCAGGACCGTGCCGACCAGCGGTGCCCGATCACCTTGGT
>NZ_JBATXN010000652.1:0-9953 GCF_049673265.1 Mycobacterium sp.
GTCCCGGATTGGGCCGGAACGAGCATCGGCGCCGGCGGCGGGGCTCCTGGAGCTCCCGGGGCGAGCGCGGGTGTGGCCGGGGGCGGCGCCGCGGGGGCTGCGACCGCCATCCCCGGCAGGGGGTAGCCGACAGTCCCGGGTGCCACCGAGGCCGCTTGCGGCGTCACGGCTGGCGCGGGGATCGGAGCGGGATTGGGCCGGGGCGGCAACACCGGCTCTGCCGACGCGGTGGGGCAGGCGAAACCCAGCACACCCACGACGCCGACGGCTAGACCCGCGACAGCTACCCGCCAGCTACGGGCGATCTGCATCATGAGAGTCGGTCCTTCCCTCATCGCTTCACCGGCGATGCATGGGTCGGACTGTAACCAGGCAGAAGTGGCACCACCAGCCGTAGAAAGGATCGGAATCGACCTGGAATACACCTGGGATAAAGCCCTGATCGGTCCGCAACGCAACCGAGACAAAGCCGTCGGCGACGGGCCCGCGGAGGCCACCCTTATAACCTGTTGGACGTGACCGACTCCCAAACGGCCGCGACCGGCACCCATCCTGGTGCCGATCCAGCCGCCGATGCCGATGCCGACGCGCCGCGGTACCGATACACCGCGGAGCTGGCCGGCCGCGTCGAACAGGCCTGGCAGGAGTTCTGGAACCGGAAGGGGACCTTCAACGTGCCCAACCCGGTCGGGTCGCTGGCACCGACGGACGGCACTGACCTCTTGAAAGCGCCTGACTCCAAGATGTTCGTGCAGGACATGTTCCCGTATCCGTCGGGGGAGGGTCTGCACGTCGGTCACCCGCTGGGTTACATCGCAACCGACGTCTATGCTCGCTACTTTCGGATGGTGGGCCGTAATGTGCTGCACGCGTTGGGCTTCGACGCCTTCGGTTTGCCCGCCGAGCAATATGCCGTCCAGACGGGCACCCACCCGCGGACCCGGACCGAGGCCAACATCGTCAATTTTCGGCGCCAGTTGGGTCGGTTGGGCTTCGGCCACGACAGCCGGCGAAGCTTTTCCACCACCGACGCCGAGTTCTACAAATGGACACAGTGGATCTTCCTGCAGATCTACAACGCGTGGTTTGACACCGACGCGAACAAAGCCCGACCGATCGCCGAGCTGATTTCCGCATTCGATTCCGGTGCAAGGCAATTGGATGACGGCCGGCAGTGGGCGAAGCTGTCGGCAGCGCAGCGCGCCGACGTGATCGACGCCCACCGCCTGGTCTACCGGGCGGATTCAATGGTGAACTGGTGTCCGGGACTGGGCACCGTGCTGGCGAATGAAGAGGTCACCGCTGATGGCCGAAGCGATCGCGGCAATTTCCCGGTGTTCCGGAAGCGGTTGCGGCAGTGGATGATGCGGATCACCGCCTACTCCGATCGATTGCTCGACGACCTCGACGTGCTGGACTGGCCGGACAAGGTCAAGACCATGCAGCGCAACTGGATCGGCCGCTCGACCGGCGCCGCCGCACTGTTCTCGGCACGCACCACCGACGGCCAGACGGTGGACTTGGAGGTGTTCACTACCCGACCGGACACCCTCTTCGGTGCCACCTATTTGGTGCTCGCCCCCGAGCACGACCTGGTCGACCGGCTGACCGCCGCCGAGTGGCCGGCCGGGGTGGATCCGCAGTGGACCTTCGAGGGCGCCACGCCAGCTGAGGCTGTCGCCGCGTACCGGCAGGCTATCGCGGCGAAGTCAGACCTGGAGCGCCAAGAAAACAAAACCAAGACCGGGGTCTTTCTGGGCAGCTACGCGGTCAACCCGGCCAACGGCGAGCAGGTGCCGATCTTCATCGCCGACTACGTGCTGGCCGGCTACGGCACCGGGGCGATCATGGCCGTTCCCGGCCACGACCAGCGCGACTGGGAGTTCGCCCACGAGTTCGGCTTGCCGATCGTCGAAGTCATTGCTGGCGGCGATATTTCGGTGGCCGCCTACGCCGGCGACGGGGTGTTGGTCAACTCGGGTTACCTGAACGGAATGGACGTAACGGCGGCCAAGAAAGCCATCACCGCACGGTTGGAGTCCGACGGCCGCGGCCGGGCGCGTATCGAATACAAGCTTCGGGACTGGCTTTTCGCGCGGCAACGCTATTGGGGCGAACCCTTCCCGATCGTTTACGACAGCGACGGTCGTCCACACGCATTGGGCGAGGCCGCGTTGCCCGTCGAATTGCCCGACGTCCCGGATTACTCGCCGGTGCTGTTCGATCCCGACGACGCGGAGAGTGTTCCCGAACCGCCGCTGGCCAAGGCGACCGACTGGGTGCACGTCGAGCTGGACCTCGGCGACGGGTTGAAGCCCTACACCCGCGACACCAATGTCATGCCGCAGTGGGCCGGCAGCTCCTGGTACGAGCTGCGCTACACCGACCCGCACAACTCAGAACGGTTCTGCGCCAAGGAGAATGAGGCCTACTGGATGGGCCCAAGGCCGGCCGAACACGGCCCCGACGATCCCGGTGGTGTCGACCTATATGTCGGAGGTGCTGAGCACGCGGTGCTGCACCTGCTATATTCGCGGTTCTGGCACAAGGTGCTCTACGATCTGGGTCACGTCACCTCCCGCGAGCCCTACCGCAGGCTGATCAATCAGGGCTACATCCAAGCGTTCGCTTACACCGACGTTCGCGGCGCCTACGTGCCGGCCGCCGAGGTGGTCGAACGTGATGGGCGATTCGTCTATCCCGGACCCGACGGGGAGATCGAAGTCTTCCAGGAATTCGGCAAAATCGGTAAGAGCCTGAAGAATTCAGTCTCGCCGGACGAGATGTGCGACGACTACGGCGCCGACACGCTGCGGGTGTACGAGATGTCGATGGGCCCGCTGGAGGCCTCACGTCCGTGGGCCACCAAGGACGTCGTTGGGGCGCACCGCTTCCTGCAGCGGGTGTGGCGACTGGTAATCGACGAGCAGACCGGCGACATCAGGGTGATCGACGGTGTCGATCTCGACACCGACACGCTGCGGCTGTTGCACCGGACTATCGCGGGTGTCTCGGAAGACTTTGCAGCACTGCGTAATAACACCGCGGTGGCCAAGCTCATCGAGTACACCAACCACCTGACAAAGCTGCATCGCGATTCGGTGCCGCGCGCAGCGGCCGAGCCGTTAGTGCTGATGCTGGCACCGTTGGCGCCGCATCTGGCTGAGGAGTTGTGGCAGCGGTTGGGCCACCCGACCTCCCTTGCGCACGGGCCGTTCCCGGTAGCCGACCCGGGCTACCTGGTCGAGGACACCGTGGAGTATCCCGTGCAGGTCAACGGGAAAGTGCGCGGACGCATTACGGTGCCCGCCAACGCCGATGCCGACACAGTGGAAGGTGCTGCGCTCGCCGACGAGAAAGTGCAGGCGTTTTTGGCGGGCGCCACACCGAAGAAGGTGATCGTGGTCCCCGGACGACTGGTCAACCTGGTCGTCTAGGGCAGTCGCCTACCGCGGGCGGAGCACCACCTCGTGAAGGTGACCGTCGGGCGGGGTGGCCACCGCGCGGGCGACTACCTCGGCAACGGTGTCCGGCCGCAGGAACTGGTCGGCGTCGTATTCGCCGCCCTCGAAGGACACCAACTCGCGCTGCATGTCGGTGTCGGTCCGACCGGGGTAGACGGTGGTGACCCGCAGCGACGGCTCGCCCTGTCGCAGTGAGTCGGCGAACGCGCGCAGCGCGAACTTGCTCGCCGAATACGAGGCCATCCCCAGCGACGCCTTGCGCCCTGAGCCGGAGTTGATGAAGACCACCTGACCTCCGGTGCGCCGCAGGGTCGGCAGCAATGCGAGCGTAAGGGCCACTGCACCAATGACATTCACCTCAAAAGTGGTGCGCCACTCGTCGACGCTGGACTCGCCGACCTGCCCGGGGAACGCCACCCCGGCGTTGTGGATCAGCACGTCGAGCTCGCCGATGGAGCTGGTGGCGTCGGGGATCGCATCGGTATCGGTCAGGTCCAGCGGCAATGTCGTGGCGCCGAGTCGTTCGGCAGTGGCTTGCAGCGCAGCTGACGGCCTTCCGGCCAACAGCAGGGTGTGCGTCGGCGCCAGGGCGGTGGCGATCGCGGCGCCGATCCCCCGGCTGGCACCGGTGATGAGCGCGGTCCGCATACCTGCCAGCCTAGGTGCGATCGCAAGCGCGGCGGATGCCGGGCGCAGCGGGTCGGCGCCAGCCCTTAAGGGCAGCAAGGATTTACGCTGCTCAAGCGCGAATTGCTAGGCCTGTTCGCCGGCAGCCTGGGCCGCCGCCGGGCTAGCCACCGCCTCGCTGGCCGCCAACCGCTCCAGCGGCGCGAGCGCCTTGGTCAGCGTCTCCAAGTCGGCTTCGCTGAGCTGGCTCAGTAGCGCTGCCAAGGCGCCGATCCGGTTGGTCAGCGACTCGCGGTGAACGGCCAACCCCCGCGGGGTGATGTCGACGAGGACGGCGCGCAGGTCCGATGGGTCGCGCGAACGCTTCACCAGGCCGATCTTCTCCAACCGGCGGATCGCCACGGTGGTGGTGGGCGTCCGGACACGTTCGTGCGCGGCGAGATCGGTCATCCGGATAGGACCCCGGTCGAGCAAGGTAACCAGGATCGACAGCTGGGCCAGCGTCAGCTCGCCGGCTGTTGCTGCGCCGGCGCTGTGATCGCCGCGGCGCAGGATAGAAAAAAGTTTCGATAGCGTGCGGTGAAGACCCTCAGCCAACTCGGTGAGCTCAGGCACCGTGGCTTCGCGTTCCGCCATAGTTCGCCAGTCTAACCTGTCTGCGGGTCACAAACCCAGAAACTGGTTTTGCTGTCAAAGTACTTGGGACAAGAATCGCTGCAGCCGCTCGGTTTTTGCCGCCTCGAAAATCTGGTCCGGCGGACCGGTTTCCACCACCTGACCGTGGTCCATGAACACGACCGTGTCGGACGTCGACCTGGCAAATCCCATTTCGTGGGTGACGACGAGCATCGTCATGCCTTCGTCGCCCAGATCCGCGATCAGCGCCAGAATGCCCTTGACCAGCTCGGGATCCAGGGCCGAAGTCGCCTCATCGAAGAGCATCACAAGCGGTGTCATCGCCAGCGCCCGGGCGATCGCCACTCTTTGCTGCTGCCCACCGGACAGCGTGCCCGGGCGGCTATCGGCCTTGTGTTTCATGCCCACCCGGTCCAACTGAGCCAGCGCCAGTTCGCGGGCCTCGTCGGCATGCAGGCCCTTGAGCTTGCGCGGCGCCAGCATGACGTTGTCCAGCACGCTGCGATGCGGAAAGAGGTTGAAATGCTGGAACACCATGCCAATCTGCTGCCGCAGCCGATTCGGATCGTCGCCCAACACCGATCGTCCGTCGAGCAGGATGTCGCCGCGGTCGGGCTCGTGCAACCGGTTCAACACCCGCAGCAGTGTCGACTTGCCGGAGCCCGACGGACCGATCACGGCCACAGTGCGGCCGGCCGGCGCCTCGATGTCAACCCCGCGCAGCACCGCATTTCTACCGAAAGACAAGTGAATGTCTTTGGCTGCCAACGAAACCGACTGCGGCGCAACGCTGTCCGTCACGTCATTTCCTGGCTGGTCATCGTGGCGATTTGGTCCAGCGGGTCCGCCTGCTCGCCCGTAGCCCGGCCGTGGCGAAGTCGGCGGTCGACGAGGTTCACCAGATGGGTCAGCGGGATGGTCAAGATCAAGTAGAAGATTCCCGCCGCCACCAACGGTGAGAGGCTGCCGGTCTGCGCGTTGAAGTCCCGGCCGACCTGAAACAGCTCTCGTTGACCGGCGATGAGCCCGAGGAAGTACACCAACGCCGAGCCTTTCAACAGCGCGATGAACTGGTTGACCAGCGCGGGCAGCACCCGCCGGATGCCCTGCGGTATCACCACCAGCTGCATCGAGGCGCGGTAGCTCAGTCCCAGCGCGCGGGAGGCTTCCAGCTGTCCGGCCTCGACGCTTTGGATGCCGGAGCGGAAGATCTCGCCCATGTATGCAGCCGCCGTCAGCCCGAGCGCGGCGATGCCGAGCGGGTAGGGATTGTTGTGGGTCAGTCCGCCGACGATCGGGCCGACGCCGAGCCCGATCAGCAAAATGATCAGCACCTCGGGCAGGCCGCGGAAAATGTCGGTGTAGGCGCGGGCCGGCCAACGTAGCCAGCGGGCTCGCGAGATACCGGCGACCGCCAGCGCAATGCCGACCGCCAACCCGATCAGGCTGGAGCTGACAGTCAGGATCAGCGTGTTCGGCAGCCCGGTCTTCAGCAGCACCGGGATGGTCTGCTTGTAGAGGTCCCAGTCGAAGAACGAGTCTCGCAGCTGGGCCAGCGTCGATTTCGGTGGGGCGGCCTCGTCGATCCCACGATGATGCCGCTCGGCGATCGCCGCGAAATCCGGCAGGTGCGGCGTCAACGCCGACTTCGATCCCGGTTTCCAGCCCCGCGGCAACGGCCGCGGTACCCAGTCGGTGTACAGCCGCGCCCAGGTGCCGTCAGCGATCACTGCGTCTAGCCCGGCGTTCAGCGCGTTGATCAGCGGCTGGTTGTCTTTGGCCACCGCATAGGCCACGTAATTACCCAGGCCGAACGTGTAGCCGGCGATGACCGCGGTATCGCCGGGTCGCATCACGTTGGTCGCCTCCATCGCCGGCGCTACCCACGCGTCGATCTGATGGGTCTTCACGCTGGTGTAGACAGTGGTGAAGTCAGGGAACTTCACCGGCTCCAGATGCAGGGTGTCGACGACGTAGGCCTCTTCGACGGTGCCCTGCACGACGCCGATCCGCTGGCCGGGGCCCAGGTCGTCGAACCCGTTGATCGCCGAACCGGACGGCACGATCAGCGACAGGTAACCGAAGTCGTAGCCGTTGGTGAATCCGACTGTGCGACGGCGCGCGTCGGTGGCCATGATCGACGACGAGCCGACGTCGAAACGCCGCGACGCGACCTGGGCCAGCAGCCCAAAGAAGTCGGTCCCGGCGAAGACGATGTGTAAACCCAGCTTGGCGGCGATCGCCCGCAGCAGCTCGTTGTCATAACCGGTGAAGCGCCCTGCGCTGTCCAGGCAGCTGGTTGGGGGACCCCCCGGCTGGGTGCCGACGGTCAGCGTCCGGGGTGTATGCAGGCCCAGCGCGTCAATGTTCACCGAACTCAGCGGCTCGACGTCGGGGGTTGTGTACTTGTCCTCCTGAGGCCGGTTGGCGGTGGCCAGCTTCCGCGGCAGGGCGATCGCGCCGTCTGCTCCCGTCGGCTTGCACAGGTTGGTGTCGGCCGCGACCGGCGGCGCCGATCCGAGGCTGCACGTCAGCAGGATCGTGGCGATCAGCGCAAGCAGCTTCCCGGCGTTGACGTTCATAACGGCGAACGTACCGCCGGTCAGAACGCGGCCGCGGATCTACCCGATGGTGAAAGCACGCGGCGCCGAACCAGTTCGGTAACCATGACTTCGGCCATCAATTCGGCGCAGCCGCTGCATGCGGCCCGGGCACCTTCGGGGTCGCGGTGCCGGATGGCCGTCGTCTCGTCTTCGTAGAACGGCAGCATCTCGGCAACGATGCTCGGATAGCTCAGCAAGAACGCGGGCGGAATCAGACCCTGCGAAGCGCGGATCGCCGCGCGCAGTCGGGGCCCGGCGTACTCATCGTCGATGGCGCACCGATACTCACGTGCGGCCCGTTGGAAGGCGCGGGGTTCCTTGCAGTGACGCAGACTGCGCAATATGACGTCGAGCCGTCCGAGGATGTGTGCGGTGGGGTTCGCCGCGGCGCGCGCCGACGCGATGCCGTTCAGCACGCCGTGCAACTCGTAATGCTCGAGGATGGAATCCTCGTCGAAGCGCTCGACGAACGCGCCGCGGTGATAGCGAGTCGACACCAGCCCGTCGTGTTCCAGCTGCACGATCGCTTCTTGAATGGGGACGCGGCTGATGCCTAATTCCTTGGCGATTTCGTTGCGGTCGACGCGGTCGCCCGTGCGCAGCTTGCCCGTCAACACCTGGTTGAGGATGTGCGCAACAACCTGGTCCTTCTCTTTGGCCCCGTAAGTCTTCGGCATCTTGTGCACCTACCGGCGGTCACGCCAACGACACAACGTCTCCGCGCCGGTTAGGTCGTAGTCCGGGCCGGACGCGCCGATGGTCAGCAGGTTCACGCCGAGCTCGGTCAGCTCCTCGGCCTCGGCGATCAATCGTTTGACATCCGCGCCGCCGGTCTCGCCACCCACCGCAGCCGACCGTTCGATGCCGGCCGGGTCACGCCCGACCGCGGTGCAGTGGTCGGCCAGCACCTTCGACTTGGCCGGGTAGTCGGCCGCGTTGGTGAAGCTGTGCCAGATGTCGGCGTGCTCGGCGACCAGCCGCAAGGTCTTTTTCTCACCCCCGCCGCCGATCAGTATCGGAATGTCGCGGGTGGGCGCCGGATTGAGCTTGGGCAACCGGGACTTGATCCGCGGCAGCGCAGCGGCTAGGTCATCCAGGCGGCTCCCCGCGGTGCCGAACTCGTAGCCGTACTGGTCGTAATCCTTGCGTTTCCAGCCCGAGCCGATACCCAGGATCAGGCGGCCGTTACAGATGTGGTCGACCGTGCGGGCCATGTCGGCCAGCAGCTCAGGGTTGCGGTAGGAGTTGCAGCTGACCAGGGCGCCGATCTCGATGCGCGACGTCTGCTCGGCCCACGCGGCGAGCATCGTCCAGCATTCGAAGTGGGTGCCGTCCGGATCGCCGTAAAGCGGAAAGAAGTGATCCCAGTTGAATGCGACGTCGACGCCGATGTCCTCGCAGCGGCGGACCGCGTCACGGATGTTGCGGTAATGCGGGGCGTGCTGCGGCTGAAGCTGTACGGCGATGCGAACGGGCGAGATCATATGGCCACCGTAAGCACCTACCCGTCGAGCACTCCGCGCAGGATGTCGATCAGCGCGCGAGGTTGGTCGCTTTGCACCGAATGTCCGGAATTCTCGACGACGTGCACACCCTGGAACGCCCGTGCACGCTGTCTTAGTTCGGCGGCGTCCTCGTCGGTGACGAAGCCCGAGCTGCCGCCGCGTACCAGCGTGATGGGCGCCGACAGCCCGGCGACGTCACCCCACAGGCTGTCGAAGTCGGGGATCTCCCGGATGGTGTCGTAGCGCCAAGTCCAGCAACCGTTGTCGAGCCGGTGTGAGTTGTGAAATACCCCGCGGCGCAACGATTTCGGATCCCGATGTGGCGCCGCGGCGGTGGTCAACTCCAGCATCGCCGCAAAGCTGGGGAACTCCCGCTCGCCCTGCACCAGCGCCACCGTGCCGAGCTGCTCGTTCGTCATCTCGGAATATCGCTGTAAGGCGGACGGGGTGACGTCGACCAGGACGAGCGCACGCACCAGCTGCGGTGCGACCGCGCCCAACCCGATTGCGGTGAGCCCGCCCAGCGACATGCCGACGACGAGGTCGGCATGCGGCGCGAACTCGCTGAGCACCGGGGCCAGGGCGGCGGCGTTGTTCTGCGGCGAATAGTTGCCGTCCTCGCGCCACGCCGAATGCCCATGCCCGGGCAGGTCGACCGCCAAGGCCGGTTGTCCTAGACCGACGATCACGGTGTCCCAGGTGTGCGCGTTCTGTCCGCCGCCGTGCAAGAAGACGATCCGCGGCGAGGTGTCACCCCATTGCAGCGCGCTGATCGAAGCGGTGTCGATCCGCCGCACCGGGGGCAAAGGACCTGAAACGCCCGCCTGCTCGGCGTTTTCGGACAGCAGCGCGAACTCGGAGAGTCCAACCAGTTCGTCGTCGGAGATGTCGGTCACAAGCTTGACCCTAGCGCCGGCGTCTACAGCACATAGCGACGTCGAATACCGTGGAACCTCTCCCACATGGCGGCAGTCCGCTGTGCCGGGCTCACCATGGCGGTGTCGGCGGGCAGATTGCTGTGCAGCTCGTCGTATCTGACTACCCGGGTGTTCAGCACGGCGGGTTGGCCCTTGAGCATGTGGCGGTAGGTCACGTTGCCGCGTTCGAAGCCTTGAGTG
>NZ_JBATXN010000653.1:0-1562 GCF_049673265.1 Mycobacterium sp.
GGCCAGGACTGCCCAGCGCCGAGCCGTTGTCGCCTCGGCCGCACGCAGTCATCGTCGGGGCCGGCATCGCGGGTCTGGCCGTGGCGACCGGTTTGGCCGAACGCGGCATCGACGTCGACATCATCGAACGCGAGGACTATCTCGGCGGCCGGGTCGGCGCTTGGAGCGAGTGCTACCGCGGCGGCGAGATCGCCATGAACCGTGGCTTTCACGCCTTCTTTCGCCAGTACTACAACTTGCGCTCGCTGCTGCGCCGCGTCGACCCCGAACTGTCCATGCTCACGCCCGTGGACGATTACCCCCTGATCGACGGCGCCGGTCGCCGAGACAGTTTCCGCGGCCTGCCCCGCACGCCTCCGTGGAACGCACTGGTATTTGCGTTGCGCAGCCCGACCTTTCGACTTCGCGACCTGGCAAGGATCGACGCTCGGGCAGCCGCGCCGCTGGCGGCGGTGTCGTTGCCCGACATTTATCACCGCCTCGATCACATCGATGCCGAAACCTTTCTGAAGAGCATCAACTTTCCCGAGCCGGCGCGTCATCTGGCTTTCGAGGTCTTCTCGCGCAGCTTCTTTGCCAGCCCGACCCAGCTGTCGGCCGCGGAGTTGGCCACCATGTTCCACATCTACTTCCTCGGCTCCAGCGAGGGTCTGATCTTCGATGTCGCCAACGCGAACTACGACACCGCACTCTGGCAGCCGCTGCAGCGATACCTGATCGAGCTGGGCGTGCGGTTTCACCGCGGCACCGCGGTGACAAGCGTCGAAACCGGCCACACCCGCAGATATCGCATCCACACCGATGCAGGTGATGATCTGGACGCCGACGCCGTCGTGCTGGCCACCGACGTGGCCGGGCTGCAGCGGCTCGTCGCGGCGTCACCCGTCCTCGGCAACCCATGGTGGCGCACGCAGATTTCCCGATTGCGCACCGCGCCGCCGTTCGTGGTGCACCGGATGTGGCTCGATCGTCCTGTCGCCACCGAACGTCCGGCATTTCTGGGCACCGCCGGACATGAACCGCTCGACAACATCAGCGTCCTTGATCGCTATGAACGCCAAGCCATCGATTGGGCACGACAGCGGGGCGGCTCGGTAGTCGAATTACATTCATATGCTGTCGAATCCGCGCAGCCGGCCGAGGCTATGGTAGAGCGCCTGCATCAGCTCTACCCGGAAACCGCTGGCGCGCAGATACTCTACGAACGGGTGCTGCGCCGCACCGACTGCCCACTGTTCGCACCCGGCACTTATTCGCAGCGACCGTGCGTCGCCACGCCCCTGCCTGGGCTGCTGCTGGCCGGTGACGGAATCCGCATTGACCTTCCGGTGGCGCTGATGGAGCGCGCCGCCACCACGGGCTGGTGTGCCGCCAACCAGATATTGGCGCAGTGCGGCGTTGCCGGTCATGAATTGGCTACCGTGCCCACCCATGGCCGCTCGGCGCTACTGCGCTTTCTGGCCGGACGAGAAAGGTTTCCCGGCGATGACCATCGGTGACTACATGCGCAGGCACTGGCCCAAAGACTGGCCGCTGCAAGCTATCCCACCACTGGCTTGGCC
>NZ_JBATXN010000654.1:0-3176 GCF_049673265.1 Mycobacterium sp.
GTGTGACGTTCAGCCCCGACGGGCACGTCATCGCCGCCGGCGACTACGGGGGGGAACTGCGGCGGTGGAACGCCGACACCGGCCAGCCCATCGGGCAACCGCTCACCGGTGCTGGGACTGAAGTGAAAAGTGTGACGTTCAGCCCCGACGGGCATGTCATCGCCGCCGGTGACTATGACGGCACGGTGCGACGGTGGAACGCCGACACCGGTCAGCCGATCGGACCACCGCTCACCGGCCACACCGCCCCAGTCAAAAGCGTGGCGTTCAGTCCCGATGGGCACCGGATTGTCTCGGGCAGCAACGATCGAACCGTGCGGTTGTGGAACGCCGACACCGGTGAACCCATCGGCAACCCCTTGACCGGGCATAGCGATCTGGTGTCCACGGTGGCTTTCAGCCCCGACGGGGACCGCGTCTTGTCATACAGCGATGATGGCACCCTCCGCATCTGGGATCCCGATCCAGATCAACCACTCTTGCAATCTGACGTTGCGCTTGCGGTCGCGTTCAGTCAGGACGGCCGGCGAATTTTCTCCGCGGGCAGTGAAAGTACCGTCTGGACCTGGGATACCGGCACCGGGCGGCCGATCGGACAGCCGGTAAGCGGTCCGGGGACCGGCGCGGCGAATTCTGCATTCAGCCCGGACGGGCGCCGCGTTGTGTCCGAGGTATCCGACAGCGGGGAGGACGAGAGGCTGCTCGTATGGGACGCAGCCACCGGCCGCCAGATCGGGCCGCAGCTGACCGGCGCGGGCTGGGTGCAGGGTCTGGCGTTTAGCCCGGACGGGCACCGGATCGCTTATCGCGGTGTCGATGAGGTTCGGGTGTGGAACACTGAGACCGGCCAAGAGCTCGGGCGGCCGCTCACGACGAAGGTCCCACGCAAAAGGGCACCTCCAAACCCCTTCGGCGTCGAGTTCAGCCCTGACGGGCACCGCATCGCGTCCGGTGGTAATGGCGGCGTTTGGTTGTGGAATGTGGACACCGGCGAGCAGATCGCGAAACCGTCCGGTACGGGCGCGCAGCTGACCAGTGTGGCCTTTAGTCCCGATGGGCACCGCGTCGCTTCGGGCGGCGATGACAAGGCAGTTCGTTTGTGGAACGCCGACAACGGCAAGGCCATTGGGTCTCCGCTCAGCGGCTCCAAAGACACGGTGAACAGCGTGGCGTTCAGCCCGGACGGGCATGTCATCGTCTCTGGCAGCGCCGACGGCAGTCTACGAGTGTGGAACGCTGACAACGGTCAGCAAATCGGCCCCCCGCTAACTAGGCAGATCGACGCGGCGCTTCCCGTGCACTCGGTGATTAGTGTGGCGTTCAGTCCGGATGGGCGCTGGTTCGCGTCGGGTCGCGAAGATGAGAATGTGCAGCTATGGCCCGGGCCGGTGATTTGGCCGGAAGTACTCTGCAGCAAGCTATCTGCCAACATGAGCCATAGGCAATGGCACGACTGGGTTTCGCCAGATATTCCCTACATCACCGTGTGCCCGGGGTTGCCTGTAACACCGGACTGATGTGTGGACTCCCCGAAAAAGCGGTGGCGGAGGGATTTGAACCCCCGGACGGTTTTAGCCGTCTCTCGCTTTCAAGGCGAGTGCATTAGGCCGCTCTGCCACGCCACCGCCGACAAGGGTAACGGCCCCCGCTCGTCTAAGCCCGATCGGACAGCTTCAGCGCGGCGCTGATCCGCCGGCAGTTCTCCCCCATCGCGGAGACCTGCGAACGTGACAGCTGGCCGAGGAAATAGGTGCGCACACTTTGGGCGTAGGTCACCATGGCCTGCCTCGCCGCCGTCCGACCTTCGTCGGTGATGGCCGCGACGACCCCGCGCCGGTCGTCTGGGCTGGCCTCCCGGCGCACCAAGCCCTGCATCTCCAGGCGGCGGATCTGACGGGTCAGCCGGCTCGGCAGCGACGGCAGCGCGTCGGCCAGATCGCCCATCCGGGCACAGCCGGAGGGTGCGTTGTCCAAGATGTCCAGCACCCGAACGTCGAATAACGACAACTGGTGCGCATCGGTCAATTGACGGTTGAGCGTGGCGTACAAACGCAGGGTGGAGTCCAAGAAGTTCTGCCACGACTTCTGCTCGGCGATATCCAGCCCGGGCATCTCACTGGCTGTCCGGCCGGCAATCAGGGCCGCCATTACGTCATGCTATGCGACACAGGGCTTTTGAAAAAGCCTTTGGAAAAGCCGGAATCCGCAGGTAGTAGCGTGTCGAATATGCATGCCATCGTCGCTGAATCCGCCGATCAACTCCTGTGGCAGCAAGTCCCCGATGCCGCGCCGGGCCACCGCGAGGTGCTCGTCAAAGTGCGCGCCGCCGGCGTCAACCGGGCCGACCTGCTGCAGGCCGCCGGCCACTACCCGCCGCCACCGGGCGCCAGCGAGTTGCTCGGCATGGAGGTCTCCGGCGTTGTCGAGGCACTTGGTGAGGAGGTCAGCGACTGGTCGCCCGGGCAAGAGGTGTGCGCATTGCTGGCGGGCGGCGGCTACGCCGAATACGTCGCTGTTCCCGCCGGCCAGCTGATGCCGATTCCGCGCGGCGTCGACCTGCGGGACGCCGCCGGGTTACCCGAAGTGGCGTGCACGGTCTGGTCGAATCTGGTGTTGACAGCTCATCTGAGCAAAGACCAGCTGCTCCTGATCCACGGCGGCGCCAGCGGGGTGGGAACCCATGCCATCCAGATCGCCCGGGCATTGGGTGCCCGGGTGGCGGTCACCGCGGGATCCGGGCCCAAGCTCGAACTGTGCCGCGACCTGGGCGCCGACATCTTGATCAACTACCGGGACGAGGACTTCGTGGCGCGGGTGCGCGAGGCGACCGACGGCGCGGGTGCCGACGTGATCTTCGACATCATGGGCGCGTCGTATCTGGACCGCAACATCGACGCGCTGGCCAGCGACGGCCGGTTGGTGATCATCGGCATGCAGGGCGGGATCAAGGGCGAGCTCAACCTCGGCAAGCTGCTCGGCAAACGGGCGCATGTCATCGGCACCACGCTGCGCGCCCGGCCGACCACCGGGCCCAACAGCAAGAGCGAAGTCGTCGAGGCGGTGACGACCTCGGTCTGGCCGATGATCGCCGACGGTCGGGTCCGGCCGGTCATCGGCGCGCACATACCGATCCAGCAGGCTGCCGAGGCTCATCGACTGTTGTCGTCGGGTCAGGT
>NZ_JBATXN010000655.1:0-1509 GCF_049673265.1 Mycobacterium sp.
CTGCTGGCCTCCGGCCTTGACGCTGATCTGTTGGCGCCGCTAGGCCTTGGGTCCCTACTCGACCCGGTCATCGTCGTATTGGTTGGTACGCCCTTCGGCGCCGCAACCGTGCCCGCCGACCTGTTTGATGCGGATCCGCTCAGCGACTTGATCGGGGCGCTCGACCCGAGCGCGTTCGTCTTGGGCGTGCCGGATGACGCGCTTGGCCTGCTGGCCTCCGGCCTTGACGCTGATCTGTTGGCGCCGCTAGGCCTTGGGTCCCTACTCGACCCGGTCATTGACTTGTTGCTTGGTTCGCCCTTCGTCTGATCTCGGCGCTGTAGTGCCTTGATCTGTGAGCTGACCATCTGGCTGGCGAGGTCGACCAGTCTCGCCAGCCAGCTGGTCGTCAACGCTGGGAAGCGATCGGGTCCATCCGCGGGCGCTCCTCGTGCCAATCTCGTTGAGCGACGACCCGCTGGGCGATCCGGTCGAGCGCGGCGTCGACCTGAGCCCGGTCCGGCCGTCCGTCGAAACCGGGAGATTCGGCAAGCTTGTTGACGATCCAGTCCCGCAACAGATCCGACACCAAATCGACTTGCTGCTGGCCTGATGGCGTGAGCCACAAGCGGTCGACGTCTTGTGCGACGTAGCCGGAGCGAACCAGGCGCTCGACGGTCGGTTCGAGGATTTCGTACGGCACGCCCAAGTCGTCGCCGATAACCGTCAGATGCGCGACCCCGACGAGCCGGGCGTAGCGCTGGATCCGCAACGCCGTCCACAGCCCGGCGACATCGAGCCGGCAATCCGGTCGCATGGCTATGCTGCGCAGCCGCATGCCGGGAGGCGCGCTCCGCAGCATCCGTCCGATCGCGGCTTCCAGCAGTTGCTCCGATGACCGGCCGGTCGGCATCGCGAATCCCTCACCGAGATCGGTGGCGTTATGGCTGATATCGCGGAGCGGCACCTCGCGCAGAAACGACGCCACCAGAAACCCGACGAGCGCGACCGGAGCCGCCCAGAGAAACACGCGCGACAGCGACTCGGCGTAGGCCGCCACGATCGGAGCTGCGACGTCATGCGGCAGCCGGTGCAAGGCCTCCGGAGAACTGGCGGCCGCGGCGGGCGCCCGGCTGGCAATCAGCGCCGGGCCGATTCGGCTGTGCAGAAAATTGGTGAACAGCGAACCGAAAATCGCTGCGCCGAAAGAACTTCCGATCGTGCGGAAAAAGGTGACGCCGGAGGTGGCAACGCCGAGATCGGAGAAACTCGACGTGTTCTGCACGATGAGGATCAGCACCTGCATGCACAATCCGATACCGGCGCCCAAGATCAGTAGGTACAACGACTGCAGCACTGCTGATGTCCCCGGGCCCATGCGGGAGAGCAGCACAAAGCCGACCACCATCACGGCAGTCCCGGCAATCGGGAAGATCTTGTACCGGCCGGTTCGACCGACCAGGACGCCGCTGCCCATTGAGGTGGTCAGCATGCCGACCACCATCGGCAGCGTGCGCAGCCCTGATGTTG
>NZ_JBATXN010000656.1:0-3035 GCF_049673265.1 Mycobacterium sp.
GCCTGCCGCGATGAGCTTGGGCGCGCGGGCGCCGGGACACTGCGCGACGAGATCGGCGATGTTTGCGGCACCGTGGTCACCGAAAGTGATTGCGGCATCGGCTGATAACGTGCGCTGCGCGGTAAGCCTGTCCCCTGCGCCAACGGCGTGCACGAAGCTGTCGACCAACTTCTTGTGGCGGGAGCCCACCCGACGGAAGCCGGCTGCAAACCCGGCGGTACCGCCGAGCCGCTGGTTGCGGATCAGTCCTTGGGACAGTCGGATGCTTGCCGGCACAGCGGATGCGCCGTTGCGTAGAAATTGCAGCACCATGGTCGGCAGCTCCCAGTAAGCGCGCAGCACCGCGATCTTCCATTCGCCGTCGACGTCGCGCAGGTCATAACGGAGTAACACCGGAATGTTCATGGTGACCGCCGAACTCATCACCGCCTCGAGAGTGAGATCGCGCACGACGGTATGGCCGCAGACCACATCGAGGTCGCGGTGGAATGCGATGTCACGCGGGCCGATGAAAGTGTCGTAGAAGCGGCCGATCTCTGCCGGTCCCACGTGCGGCCGCGAGCCCACCGGATCTTCGACGCGGGCGTCCGTGGTGAATAACCCCACCCAGCCCGCGCGATCATGCGCTGCGGCTGCATGCGGCGATCGCTCCACCGCGGCCAGCAGTGCCGACCCCGTTTGTCCCGTCACACGCTCGGCACTATCGCGACGCCGGCGGCCTGCAAGGCCTTGACGGCCGCGGCGGTGGACTCGTCCCCCACGCCGGCGGTCAGATCCAGCAGCACCCGCGTGGCCAAACCGTTCCGCGAGGCGTCCTGCGCGGTTTGGCGCACGCAATGGTCGGTGGCGATGCCCACGACGTCAACCTGGTCAACGTTGTGTTGAGCCAGCCAATCGGCCAGCAGGGTGCCGGACCCGTCGACGCCTTCGAAACCGCTATAGCCGGCGTCATAGGCGCCCTTGCGAAACACCGCGTCGAAGCGATCGGAGTCGAGATCGGGATGAAATTGCGCGCCCGTACTCCCCGCCAGGCAGTGCGGCGGCCACGACGTCGAGTAGTCGGGCCGGTCGGAGAAATGATCACCCGGATCGATGTGGAAATCCTGGGTGGCCACCACGTGGAGGTAGTCGGCGCCGTCAGCCAGATATTCGCTGATCGCGCGCGCGACGGCCGCGCCGCCGGTCACCGCCAAGGAGCCGCCCTCGCAGAAGTCGTTCTGGACGTCGACGATGATCAAGGCGCGCATAACCCACGGTATCGCCGGTCGGGCCGGTAGCAGCGCGTTGCATCACGTAGATAGTCAAACTATAGTCCAGACACGTGTCCAGAAAGTTCACTGACGTCGTCCCCCAACCGTGAGTATGCGGATTGCGTTGCTGTCGTATCGCAGCAAAACGCACTGCGGCGGGCAGGGGGTTTACGTCCGTCACCTCAGCCGGGGGCTGGTCGAACTGGGACACCAGGTCGAGGTTTTCTCCGGACAGCCTTACCCCGAAGGTCTCGACCCTCGGGTGGTACTGACCGAGGTGCCCAGCCTCGACATGTATCGCGAGCCTGATCCATTCCGCATCCCACATCCTCGTGAAATCCGCGACCGCATCGATCTTCGCGAGCTGGGCACGGTATGGACCGCGGGCTTCCCCGAGCCCCGGACGTTCAGCCTGCGGGCCGCTCGCCTGCTGGCCGAACGGCGGCACGAGTTTGACGTGGTGCACGACAATCAGAGCCTGGGGGTAGGCCTGCTCAACATCGCGGCAACCGGCCTGCCCGTCGTGGCGACCGTTCATCATCCGATCACTCGTGACCGGGTACTGGATCTTGCTGCGGCGCGGTGGTGGCGTAAACCGTTGGTACGCCGGTGGTATGGCTTTCTGGCGATGCAAGAGCGCGTCGCGCGCAGCATTCCGGACTTGCTGACCGTCTCGTCGTCCTCGGCGACTGACATCACCGCGGACTTCGGGGTCGATCCAGACCAGCTGCACGTGGTGCCGCTGGGTGTCGACACCGACCTGTTCGCACCGTCCACCCAGCCGCGAATTCCGGGGCGAATCATCGCGATCGCCAGCGCAGACCGACCGCTCAAGGGCGTCGGGCATCTGCTGCACGCGGTAGCCAAGCTCCGCACTGACCACGACCTGGAGTTGCAGCTTGTCGCCAAGCTCGAGCCCAACGGCCCCACCGAAAAGCTGATCGCCGAACTCGGAATTTCCGATATCGTCCACATCTCCAGCGGACTCTCCGACGCCGCGTTGGCGCGGCTATTTGCGTCAGCTGAGATCGCCTGTATCCCTTCGCTTTACGAAGGCTTTTCACTACCGGCGGTTGAGGCGATGGCCAGCGGCACACCGATCGTGGCTAGCCGCGCCGGCGCCCTGCCCGAGGTGCTCGGACCCGACGGTGACTGCGCCAGGCTGGTGCGCCCGGGCGACGCCGCCGAGCTGATCCGGGTGTTGGCCGAACTGCTGGGCTCCCCCGACCAACTGCATCAACTCGGGACGGCCGGTCGCCGTCGCGCGGTCGATGTGTACAGCTGGGAATCGGTGGCAGCCCAGACCGCACGCGTCTACGAACGCGCGATCAATCGCCAGCTGCCGGTTCCGGATTCGGTCCAGCCAGCAGGCAAGCCGTGCTGACCGTCGACTTCGACCGGCTCGGTATCGGCCACGGCACCAAGGTGATTGACGTCGGGTGCGGAGCGGGGCGGCACAGTTTCGAGGCCTATCGCAGGGGTGCCGATGTGGTCGCGTTCGATCAAGATGCCGCCGAACTGAGCAACGTTGACACCATGTTTGTTGCCATGGCCGAATCCGGCGAGGTGCCGCCGTCAGCTCACGCCGAGACCGTCGTCGGTGACGCTCTCGCGCTGCCCTATCCCGATCGGACGTTCGATTGCGTCATCGCCTCGGAGATCCTGGAGCATGTCCCGGGCGATAGTGCGATGATCGATGAGCTGATACGTGTCCTCAAGGTCGGCGGCAGGCTGGCAATCACCGTACCCAGGTGGTTGCCGGAGCGGTTGTGTTGGTTACTCTCC
>NZ_JBATXN010000657.1:0-8504 GCF_049673265.1 Mycobacterium sp.
GAGTTGGAATCCTCCTCTGACCCGCAAGACCTCGCCAGGCTGGACAACCTCAACGAACTCGTCAGCGTCGCACACGAATTCGCCACCGACCTGGAGAACGCCGAGGCGCTCGACGAGACTGTTGGCACGCCCGACGATGAAGATGTGCCGGATACCGGTGTGCTGGCGCAATTCCTGGAGCGGGTGTCGCTGGTCGCCGACGCCGACGAAATCCCCGAGCACAGCGCCGGTGTGGTCACGCTGATGACGTTGCACACCGCGAAGGGGTTGGAATTCCCGGTGGTGTTCGTGACCGGCTGGGAAGACGGCATGTTCCCGCACATGCGGGCATTGGGCGATCCCACCGAGCTTTCCGAAGAGCGCCGGTTGGCCTACGTCGGGATCACCCGGGCCCGTCAGCGGCTCTACGTCAGCAGGGCCAAAGTGCGGTCGTCGTGGGGACAGCCGATGCTCAACCCCGAGTCGCGGTTCCTCCGGGAAATCCCGCAGGAACTCATCGATTGGCGACGCCTCGACCCCACCCCGTCATTCAGCGCGCCGGTCAGCGGCGCCGGGCGATTCGGCTCGCCGCGTCCGTCGCCGGCTCGTGCATCGGCGAGCAAACGCCCGCTATTGGTGCTCGAACCCGGGGACCGGGTGACCCACGACAAGTACGGGCTGGGCCGGGTGGAAGAGGTTTCCGGCGTTGGCGAATCGGCGATGTCGCTGATCGACTTCGGCAGCGCGGGGCGGGTCAAGTTGATGCACAACCACGCCCCCGTCAGCAAGCTTTAGCGCTCAGGCGTCCAGCAACCAGTCTTTGGTGCGGGGGAGCAGCGCGAGCACCGCGCTGGAAATCGGTAACAACGGCAGCAGGTGCACGATCCAGGCAACACGTGCGCCGGCGATGAATACGCCGCCGTACGTCAGCAACGCGATCACGGCGCCGGCCACGATCAGGTAGCGGCCGAGCGACCGTCGCAGCATTAGCTGGATCACACCGGAGACCGTCGCCAGCGCGAACACCAGCGCGAGAAATGCCACCGCGACGCAGAACAGCCGGTCGGATTTCCACCAGCCGGCGATCAGGTCGGTCGCCACCACTGAGGTGGCCCAGCCGCTGACGATGGTGACAGCCGACGCGGCCACCGCCGTTCCGTTGCTGGGTTCACCCGACAACGTGCTCGGCCGCTGGCTTGGAGCACCGTAGCGGGGCAGCGGTGGTTGGCGCGGGATGTAGGTGGTGTGGGGATCGCCCGCTAGCTGCGGCAGTGGCCCGGTCGGCGCCCGCCGGATAATCCGCGTTTGAGGTGCGCTGTGGGGATCGCCATCGACGCGCGGAGGCCCGCTCGGCGTCTGGGTGGGCGGTTGATCGCCTGGTGTGGGGTAGTTCGGATCAGTCACCGGTCAACCGGCGAAAGTGCCGACGGACAGGCCACGTTTGGCCAGCCACGGCACCGGGTCGGTTCGCTGGGTGCCACCCAACAGCACCTCGAAATGCAGGTGGGGGCCCGTGGAATTGCCGCGGTTGCCCATGGTGGCAATCTGGTCGCCCGCCATCACCCGCTCGCCCACGCTGACCATCGTGGTGTTGACGTGACCGTAGAGCGTGACCGTTCCATCCGCGTGGCGCAGTTTGACCCACATTCCGTAGCCGGCGGTCGGCCCAGCGTCGATGACAACCCCGTCGGATACCGCCCTAATCGGGGTGCCGATCGAGTTCGCGAGGTCGATACCAGCGTGCAGCACTCCCCAGCGATACCCGAAACCCGACGTGAATATGCCCTTGGTCGGCATGACGAACAGTGGCTGGGCCAGCCTGGCTTCGCGCTGGGCGCGCTCCTGGGCGAACGCGACGCCTTTGGCCAGCTCTGCGTTGTGTACCGCGACGTTCGCGGCGGGCTGCACGGTGACCATCTGCATACCGCGCGACGACGTGCTGATGACACCGCCGTTCATGGTGGCCGCGTCGGCGGCGAGCACCGTCTGGGCGTGCGCGTGATCAGAAGTGTGAGTGGCGGTGTGCGCGGCAGCCGCCGCAGCACCGGCGGCCATGGCGCCGATCAACACCCGGCCTCGCGCCGGGCCGGTCAGCTGCTTGCGGTGCTGCCCGCCGCGCGCGTAGGGGTCGATGCGACGTTGGGAGCTTTCCGGGCTCGGCTCGACCACGCTGGGGCCGGCCAACGTCAGGACGGCGAGGTTGTCGGTGTCATCGGTGTCATCGAGCTCGGGCGCGCGTAGCACCTGCGCTTCCTTGGCGAACGCGGAATTGTCGCTAAAGTCCAGCTCATCGAGGTTGCCGAGCTCCCCAAATTCATTGAACGGGATGATGTCGGTGACTTCGTTGCGGTGTAGCTCCAACTCGCGGTCGCGCGATTGCCTAGCGCCTCGTGGCGCAGGAGACCGTGCGGGAATGAGCTGGGTCAACCTGATTGTCCCTCGGAGCGTAATCAAAACGTGATCTGGACCCTGCGACGTTAACCGCCGACCGCAACGCGTGGCAAGTTAAGCCGGAAATCCGCCCGAGGATTGTGATTTGAATCACTTCAGGCGCCGCGGTGAGATCTGCCACATCCATGGATGCCGACGATGGAACCTCCCGGCCGTGTCGATACAGTTCCCGCAAGCGGGCATCGGAAAACTCCGGTTCGCTTACACGCAGGCCGACACATAGAAGTGAGCCCATGGATCTTTTCGAATATCAGGCGAAAGAACTCTTCGCCAAGCACAACGTTCCGACGACACCGGGCCGGGTGACCGACACCGCCGAAGAAGCCAAGGCGATCGCCGCGGAGATCGGTCGGCCCGTCATGGTGAAAGCCCAGGTCAAGACCGGTGGCCGCGGCAAGGCCGGCGGCGTGAAGTACGCCGCGACTGCCGAGGACGCCTACACCCACGCGAAGAACATCCTCGGCCTGGACATCAAAGGTCACGTCGTCAAGAAGCTGTTGGTGTCTGAGGCCAGCGACATTGCCGAGGAGTACTACATCTCTTTCCTGCTGGACCGGGCCAACCGCACCTACCTGGCGATGTGCTCGGTTGAGGGCGGCGTGGAGATCGAAGAGGTCGCCGCGACCAAGCCCGAGCGCTTGGCCAAGGTGCCGGTGGATGCGGTCAAGGGAGTCGACCTCGCCTTCGCACGCTCGATCGCCGAGCAGGGTCATCTGCCGGCCGAGGTACTCGACGCCGCCGCCGTCACCATCTCGAAGCTCTGGGAGGTGTTCATCGCGGAGGACGCCACGTTGGTCGAGGTCAATCCCTTGGTGCGCACACCTGACGATCAGATTTTGGCGCTGGACGGCAAGGTCACGTTGGACGCTAACGCCGACTTCCGCCAGCCCGGCCACGCCGAGTTCGAGGACCGCGAGGCCACCGACCCGCTCGAGCTCAAAGCCAAGGAGCACGACCTGAACTACGTCAAGCTCGACGGTCAGGTCGGGATCATCGGCAACGGCGCCGGATTGGTGATGTCGACGCTGGACGTGGTGGCCTATGCCGGCGAGAAACACGGCGGGGTCAAGCCCGCTAACTTCCTCGACATCGGCGGCGGCGCATCGGCTGAGGTAATGGCGGCCGGGCTCGACGTCGTGCTGGGCGACCAGCAGGTCAAGGCTGTGTTCGTCAACGTGTTCGGCGGCATCACCGCGTGTGACGCCGTGGCCACCGGGATCGTGCAGGCGCTGCAGATCCTGGGCCCCGAGGCGAACAAGCCGCTGGTGGTCCGGCTGGACGGCAACAACGTCGACGAAGGCCGGCGCATTTTGGCCGAGGCCAACCACCCGCTGGTGACGCTGGTGCCGACGATGGACGAGGCCGCCGACAAGGCCGCCGATCTGGCGAGCGCCTGAAAGGACCACACGACATGGCAATCTTTTTGACCTCCAAAAACAAGGTCATCGTCCAGGGCATCACCGGTAGCGAGGCCACCGTGCACACCGCCCGAATGCTCAAGGCGGGCACGCAAATTGTCGGCGGTGTGAACGCGCGCAAGGCGGGCACCACCGTCACGCATGAGAACAAGGGCGGCCAGATCGTCGAGTTGCCGGTGTTCGGCAGCGTCTCCGAAGCGATGGAAAAGACCGGCGCCGACGTGTCGATCATCTTCGTGCCGCCGAAGTTCGCCAAGGACGCCATCATCGAGGCCATCGACGCCGAGATTCCGCTGCTGGTGGTCATCACCGAAGGAATCCCGGTGCAGGACAGCGCATATGCCTGGGCCTATAACGTGTCCAAGGGCGGCAAAACCCGCATCATCGGTCCGAACTGTCCGGGCATCATCACCCCGGGTGAGGCGCTGGTCGGCATCACCCCGGCCAACATCACAGGCAAAGGTCCCGTCGGGCTGGTGTCCAAGTCCGGCACTCTGACCTACCAAATGATGTACGAGCTACGCGATTTCGGGTTCTCCACATCGATCGGTATCGGCGGCGACCCGGTGATCGGCACCACCCACATCGACGCAATCGAGGCGTTCGAGAAGGACCCGGACACCAAGGTCATCGTGATGATCGGTGAGATCGGCGGCGACGCCGAGGAGCGGGCGGCCGACTACATCAAGGCCAACGTGTCCAAGCCGGTCGTCGGCTATGTCGCGGGATTCACAGCGCCGGAAGGCAAGACGATGGGCCACGCCGGCGCCATCGTGTCCGGATCGTCGGGCACCGCGGCGGCCAAGAAAGAGGCTCTAGAAGCGGCCGGGGTCAAGGTTGGCAAGACTCCCTCGGAAACCGCTGAGCTGGCCCGGCAGATCCTGCAGAGCCTGTAGGGACCATGGACCCGCACAGCCCGGTGGTGGTCGGCGTCGGGCAGGCCGCAGAGCGGATCGACGACGCGTACTACCGGGGCATGTCGGCCGTGGAGCTGGCGGCAGCCGGTGCTCGTGCGGCGCTCGAGGATTGTGGCGCCGACGTCGCCAAGGTAGCCGCGTCGATCGACACCATCGCCGGCGTAAGGCAATTCGAGATCTCCGGGCCGGCCAAGGCGGTGCTGGGCAAGTCGAATAACTATCCACGGTCGGTGGCCAACCGGATCGGCGCCGACCCCGCCCGCGCCATCCTGGAAGTCGTTGGCGGCCAAGGCCCGCAGCATCTGATCACCGAACTGGCCGGCGAGATCGCCGCCGGCCGGTCGGAGGTCGCCCTGGTCTTCGGTTCCGACGCGACATCGACCAACCGCTACTTCGCCGGGTCTGAGAATCGGCCGGATTTCTCCGAAACCGTCGACGGCTCGCTGGAGGATCGCGGTCACGGCCTCGACGGACTTATCAGTCGCTACACCGTGATTCACGGGCTGGTCGACGCACCGACACAGTACGGACTGCTGGAGAATGCCCGCCGGGCCGGAACCGGGCTCGGACCGGCGGACTATCTGCGCCGAATGGGCGAGTTGTTCGCTCCGTTCACCAAGGTGGCGGCCGAAAATCCTTTTGCTGCAGCGCCGGTCGAACGCAGTGTCGAGGAACTGATCACCGTCACCGAACGCAACCGGATGATTTCCGAGCCGTACCCACGGCTATTGGTTGCCCGTGACCAGGTGAACCAGGGCGCGGCGGCACTGCTGATGTCGGTTGAGGCGGCGCGCAAACTTGGTGTGCCCGAGGAAAATTGGGTGTATTTGCACGGGCATGCCGATCTCGAAGAGCAGAGCCTGCTGGAACGGCCGGAACTCGGACACGCCCCGTCGGCAGTGCTGGCGGTGCGCGAAGCGCTGGCGGTCGCCGGTATCGGCATCGACGACATCGCCACTTTCGACCTGTACAGCTGCTTTCCGGTGCCGGTCTTCAACATCTGTGACGGCATGGGCATCGCACCCGACGACCCGCGCGGGTTGACGTTGACCGGCGGCCTGCCGTTCTTCGGCGGCGCCGGTAACAACTACTCGATGCACGGTGTCGCCGAGACGATCGCTAAATGCCGAAGCGCGCCTGGGCAATTTGGCCTCGTCGGCGCCAATGGTGGCATCTTGAGCAAGTATTCGGTCGGGGTCTACTCGACGATACCCACCGATTGGAAACCGGATCACAGTGCGCAGCTGCAGGAAAAGATCGGCGAGGCGCCCACGCTGCCGGTGACCGAGCAGGCCGACGGTCCGGGCACCGTCGAGACCTACACGGTTCGGCGCGACGGCGGCCGACCGACCGGGATCATCATCGGCCGGCTCGACGCCGACGACAGCCGGTTTTTGGCGACCACCGAAGATGACGACTTCATCGGGCTGCTGACCGACGGCGAACCATTGGGGCGGCCCGTCGTCGTGCGCTCTTTCGAGTACGGGAACCGCTGCGCGCTGGGCTGACTAGCGGGCGGCTTTGATTGCGTCGACCAATCCCTGGGTGTCCGCGACTGTCACCGTCAGCGCCGAGTGATCACGCAGACCGATCACCCGGTGGATGCGCGGCTCGAAATGGATGCACACACCTTCAGAAGCGTTGGTGCCGAACGTAAGTCCGTCATCGGCAGCTGATAGCCGGGCGCCTACGGCGGTCCACCATCTGTACGGACCAGTGACGTGCGTGTCGTGCACGCGAGACAGCGGCGCATCGACAACCAACGGCCCGTAGCGGGCGACCAAACGGCCGTCGTCGGTCACCGTCACGCCCTGGGTGCCGGGCCATGCCCGAAACGGCAACCACATCGGGGCCAGCCGAGGATCGTAGCGATAGGGAAAATGTTGCGTCATACCAATGCTGCCAGCTTGCCAGCAAGCCTTTCCACATAGGCGGCAACCTCGTCCTCGGACTTGTCCGGCAAACCGAACAGCACCTCGGTGACACCCAATTCGGCCCAGTGGGCTAACTTTTCGGGCACCGGCTTGAAATCGAGCGCCACGATCTGCGGCGCGCCGTCGCGTCCGGCGGCTGCCCAGGTGTCCTGGAGCAACTTCACCGGCTCGTCGATGTCGAAGTCGCGCGGAGTGGTGATCCAACCGTCGGCGCTGCGCGCAATCCACTTGAAGTTCTTCTCGTTGCCGGCGGCGCCCACCAACACAGGGATATGCGGTTGGATCGGCTTAGGCCAGGCCCAGCTGGGTCCGAAGTTGACGAATTCGCCTTGGTAGGAAGCTTCTTCGTCGGTCCACAACGCGCGCATCGCCTCGAGGTATTCGCGAAGCATGGTGCGGCGCCGCCCGGCCGGCACGCCATGGTCCGCGAGTTCGTCGGTATTCCAGCCGAACCCGACGCCCAAGCTGACTCGTCCACCGGAAAGGTGGTCGAGGGTCGCGATAGATTTCGCCAGCGTGATCGGATCATGCTCAACCGGCAACGCCACCGCGGTGGACAGCCGCACCCGCGACGTGACCGCGCACGCCGCACCGAGACTGACCCAGGGATCCAGGGTGCGCATGTAGCGGTCGTCCGGCAACGACTCGTCACCGGTCGTCGGGTGGGCAGCCTCGCGCTTGATCGGAATGTGGGTGTGTTCGGGTACGTAGAAGGTGGTGAAACCGTGATTGTCGGCGAGCCTGGCCGCTGCTGCCGGGGTAATACCGCGATCGCTGGTGAACAGCACAAGCCCGTAGTCCATGCCAAGAATTAGAACGTGTTCCAATCTTGCGGGCAAGGGCGGGGGGCGTCGTGGAGGCGCGCGACCCGGTCCACGCCACGTTGACTCCCGCATCGTCTACTGGCCAAGGTGCGCTAGCGTGGGTGATCGGCACGCGTCTGCCTGGGAGTACCAGCGCCGCACGACAGTGGCGCCGCAAACAGCACTGGAAGGCACAGGAGAAGCCATGACCTATCCGCCCAGCAGTCCCGGATATCCGCCCGCGCAGTCGGCCGGCGGTTACGGGGCCTCCTCCGCACCCTCGTTCACGAAGTCCGAAGACGGCGAGAGCAATCTGAAGCTCTACCTGACCATCGCTGTGGTGGCTCTAGGTTTGGCCAGCTATCTGCTGAGTTACGGCCCGATGATCACCCGCATCCTGCCCAACGGCGACGAGCTCGTGGAAAGCGGCAGCACCTTGCCGATCGACCTGGCCTTGCTGGCGGCGCTGCTGGCCGGGGTGAGCCTGTTGCCCAAGGCCAAGAACTACGCCGCGGTGGTGGCAGCCGTCGCCGCACTGGGCGGATTGCTGCTGATCGAGGACACTATCGGCGCGTCCGGGCGTGGGTGGGCGCTGTGGTTCGCCCTGGGCTGCGGGGTGGTCCAGGCCGTCCTCGCCGTCGGCACACTTCTGCTGGACGCGGGCGTGATCACCGCACCGACGCCGCGGCCCAAGTACGACCAATACGCACACTACGGTCAGTACGGCGGCTACTACGGTCAGCAGAACCCTTACCAGCAGTCCCCTCAGCAGTCCGGATACGGCTCCCAGTACGGCGGCTACCCCTCGGGGCCTTCGACCGGCGGCTTCAGCCAGGCCGGCCCGCCGTCGGGACCTATCCAGTCTTCGCAGTCCGGGCCGCAGCAGGGTGCGCCGCACCAGCAGGGATCGCCCACCCCGCCAACGGGTTTCCCCAGCTTCAGCCCGCCGTCGTCCGGCTCCGGCGGCCAGGGTCAGGGAAACTCGGCCAACCACGCCGGCTC
>NZ_JBATXN010000658.1:0-7224 GCF_049673265.1 Mycobacterium sp.
GTACCGACACGCCGTCGCCAACCCGGGCGACGGCGACGACCGGACCGTCGGGTGACGAGGCCAAGGTGACGATCAGCTCCGCCTGAGGCAGGCCGGCCACCGCGACCGCACGCCCGTGCAGGCGCCCACGCTCCAGCGTCAGGGGCACGCCGGGCAGCCGATACCCGGGCGGGTGAACAGCCAGCGCGGCCACGACGCCGCCGCCGATCGCGTCCAGCACCTGGCCAACCGCAGGGCCAGCCGCCCGCAGGGCACCGGCGGCCAGGCCGACACTGCACAGCAATGGGATGGGGGCGATGGCCGCGCCGCATTCCTCGAGAACGACAGCGAGATCGACGCGACCGTAGTCGGCTCCCGCAGCGAGTTCCGTCCAGCCGAGGCTGACCACCGTCTTCCACACCGCGCGCCACCGTTCTGGATCTGTCATCGCCTGGCGGGCGACGGTGGGCGGGCACTCGGTGCGCAGGACGTCGCGCACGCTGTCACGCAGCGCCAGCTGACCGGAATTCAGTCCGACATCCATAAGGCCCCTAACATAATAAAAATAGTAAACTAGCGCGACAGACGTCAATCGCTGCCGCGGCGTGCTGCACAGCTCCGTATGGTGGTCAGCTATGGCCGAGTGGTACCTGTTCTTGCCGCAAGTGCGGTTGCCAGTTGCCGACATCGTGGAGCGGTCGCGCCACGCCGAGGTGAGCGGCTTTTCCGGGGTGGCGTTCATCGACCACCTCGAGGCACCCGGGCTGCGCGACGAAAAGATCTGGGAAGCAATGAGTGTCGCTACCTGGGTAGCCGCGAAGACCGAGAGGCTGCGGATCGGTCATCTGGTGCTCTGCGACGCCTTTCGATATCCCGCCGTGCTGGCCAAACAAGCCGTCACGTTGTCGGAGGCATCCGACGGCCGGTTCGAGCTCGGGCTCGGATCCGGCTCGTGGCCCGCTGAGTTCGCCAGATTCGATGTTGGCCAAGACGATCCGGTGGCCCGCGTCGAGCAACTCGAGCGCCATTTGGGATTGATCATGCAGTACTGGGGGCGGGATGAGGCGCCGGAGCGCACGCAGTTTCCACTTCCCGAGCATCGGATACCGCTGATCCTGGGCGGCACCGGGCGCCGGATGATGGAACTTGTTCGCAGATACGCGGATTGGTGGAACATACCGGCGAACCATCTCGATCGGCTGGCAAGTTTGGCGCCGGCCGCCGGGTCTGCTCGAGTGTCGGTTCAGCAGATGGTCGGTTTCGTTCGCAAGGGCAATGACCCCAACGCTGTGCGGGAGCTGAGCACCCGTCGGTTCGGGAATCTCGGATCGGGCCTGGTCTGCGGTGACGCCGACGAATTGTCCGGACATTTCGCCGGGTTGGCCGCCCAAGGCGTCGAGCGCTTCTATGTCTGGTTCGCCGACTTCGCCGCCCCGGAATCGCTGCGTGAATTCGGCGAAACGGTGATCAAGCCCTTCCCTGGGCAGCCCGGCGGCGAGCCTCGCTAGGAACCACGGGTTCGCGTGCGAACGGTCCGCGCCGCACGGCGTTGAGCCGGATTTCCGGTAGGTCCACCGACGGGTCTACGGTGTCGAGCCAAGCCACTGCCTCGGCGACATCCGACACTTGGATTGCGTACATCTCGAACGGAACATCCTGCAGCATCTCGGTTTCCACCGGCCCCGGCGTCACGATATGGACGGCGATGCCGTCGCGGTCGACCTCAAGAGCAAGCGCACGAGCGAACGCGTTCATCCCCGCCTTGGACGCCGAGTAGGCAGTCCGCGCCATCATTGGTTCGTGCGCCGCGGACGACGAGATGAATACCAGCCGCGAGCCGGCCCGCATTCGCGGTAGCACGGCAGCGGTCACCACAAAGCAGGAATCCAGGTTGGCCGAAATGATCGCCTGCCACTGCTCGAATGTCTGCTTGCGCGCGTAGGTCCCGCCGAGCGTTCCAGCGGCGTGCACGACCAAATCGATTGTCTCCATTGCGCTGATCGCTTGCGCGAAGCCGGCCGCGTCAGAAGCGTCGGCGGTGATATAGCGCGCTCCGATTTCCTCAGCGGCCGCGCGTAGCGGACCTTCTCGTCGTGCGGACAACACGACGTCATATCCGAGTTGGCACAGTTTGCTCGCGGAGGCCTTGCCGATCCCGCCGCTGCCACCGGTTACCAGTGCGGTTCGGGCGCTCACGACTTACAGATGGCGATTGTCTCGTGGGCGCGACAGCGCCTGCGGCGACAACGCATAGATCCGTTGGTCGGGGCCTGCGGCCAGTACGTGACTCTGCGTGTCGGAAAGATGGCGAGCGGCGATGCGACGTGCCCGGTCGACGTCACCCGCTTCGATCATCTCGGCCAGCTTGACATGGGTGTTGAGCACGGCGCGACGCTTGGCCAGCGAGGGGTAGGTGCCTTTAGCCGCACTCTCGTCGGCCCATTGCTGTTCGTGACTGGTCCACAACGTTTCCAGGGTGCCGACCACCGCGATGATCGTGCGGTTGCCGCAGCCACGCACGACGAGATCGTGGAATTTACGGCCGATTTCGGTGAATTCCGGACCGTCCTCCAGATGCGCGGCCATCGCGTCGTTGACTTCTTTGAGCTCGCGGACGATGGTGTCGGCGCGGTCGGGTCGCTGAGCCGCCAATGCCGCGCAGGCGGGTTCGAGCTCCAGTATCGCCGTGCCTAGATCGGCGACTACCACCGACTCGCTCTGTAACAGCAGACCCAACATGTAGGCGGCGCTGGTCTTCGCCGGAGCGTGCACCACCGCGCCGCCTCGGTTGCCGCGCCGGACCGACACCAGCCCCTCGGTCTCCAGGATCCGCAGCGCCTCCCGCAGCGAAACCAGGCTGACATTGAACTGCTCGACAAGCACTTCCTGGCGCGGCAGCAAATCGCCGTCGGCCAACTCGCCGTCGATGATCTGGCGCCGCAACTCGTCGGCGACGATTTCGGCGATTCTGGGTGCCGACAAACGGCGTCGTGCCTCGGGGCCAATTCCCAGCGCAGTCATACGATTCCAGCAGCGGAATGACCGGACGGAGCCGCGGCCGCTGCACCCGCGAACTCCATTTACTGCAATCTTAGCAGTAATGGCATAATAGCCGCGCTGGTCAAGCGCTCCGCCCAACCGGAAAACGAGCATGAGCCGGCAAAGTTACTAAGATGACGTAGACAACAACCCGACGACGTAGACGGATACAGGTTGAGCGACGGGCACGACAGCCGACCGACACCGCTGGACGATGTCCGTGTTGTCGAGATCAGTGACCGGGTCGCCGGCAGCTACTGCGGAAAGCTGTTGGTGGATGCGGGCGCTGAAGTCAGGAAAGTCGAACCGCCACAAGGGGATCCGTTACGTCGGTTCAGCGCCAGCTGCTCTCCGCTGCCGGACGAGACTGACTCACCCCTGTTCGGCTACCTCAATGCCGGCAAGCGCAGCCTGACCTCGTCCGGCTCCGGCGGACGTTTGCACGACGAGCTGGCCGGCGCCGATATCGTCGTGGTGACTGCGACCCGGTCGCGGGCGACCGAGCTGGGCATCGATCCGCAGCGGTTGCTGGCGGATCACCCGCAGTTGGTCGTCGTCACGATCTCCGACTTCGGCTGGACCGGTCCATATGCCGAGCGGGCCGCCAGCGAATTCACCCTGCAAGCGTGGTCGGGCTTGACCGGTTTCCGCGGCGATCCGGCAGGACCGCCGATCGCGATCGGCGGTGACCTCGGGGAGTACATGGGCGGGGTGTGTGCCGCATTCGGAGCTCTGGCGCTGCGCCGCCGCGTCGAGCATGGCGGTCCCGGTGAGCACCTGGACTTGTCCATGCTGGAGGCGATCACGCTGATGCAAAGTGGCGAATGGCTGCACTCTCAGCTGTTGCAAGCGCCGCCGGTGCGGCGCACGGTCGAAGTGCCGTCTATCGAGCCGGCCAAGGATGGCTACGTCGGGATCACCATGGTCACCGGACAGCAGTGGCTCGACTTCGCGGCGATGGTCGATTGTCCAGAGCTGACCGAAATTCCGCAGCTACGTTTTCAAATCGGCCGATGGGAATACCGCGACTTCATCCGCGACCGAATCCGCCCCTGGCTGGCCGAACGCACCGTCGAAGAAGTCGCCGAACTCGGCCAGCTGTTCCGGCTGCCGATCGCCGCGTTGGGTAACGGCGCCACGATCCGCGACACCGCTTACGCGAAAGAACGCGGGGTATTCGTGCGCAACCCCGCCGGCTTTCACCAGCCGCGTACACCATGGTTGATGTCACGCTGCCGGCCCGCGCCGCTGCGCATCGCGCCTTCCCTCGGCGAGGCCGACGACACCCGGCCCTGGCCTCCGCGCGAGCATGGCCCGCGGCCGGCAGAGCCTCGGCTGCCGCTCGAAGGCATGCGCGTCGTCGACTTGACCGCGTTCTGGGCCGGGCCGGCGGCGACGCATCTGCTCGCCGCGTTCGGCGCCGACGTCGTCAAGGTGGAGTCGATCCAGCGTCCCGACGGCATTCGGTATTCGGGTGGAATGCGCAAGGACGTCGAAGACTGGTGGGAGTACGGCTGGGTGTTCCACGCCATGAACACCAACAAGCGTTCGGTCACTCTGGATTTGGGGTCGGACGAAGGTCGCCGGCTGTTCACCGCCTTAGTCGCCGACGCCGATGTGGTGATCGAGAATTTCTCCGCGCGAGTGATGGACCACTTCGGGCTCACGGCGGACGCCCTGCTGGCGGTGAACCCGCGGCTGGTAATCGCGCGGATGCCGGCGTTCGGGCTGGATGGGCCGTGGCGCGACCGGGTCGGTTTCGCGCCCACCATGGAGCAGATAGCAGGGCTGGCCTGGGTAACGGGCTTGCCCGACGGTCCGCCCGTCCCGCCCAGGGGGGCGTGTGACCCGCTGGCCGGCATCCACGCCGCGTTCGCGGTGCTGGCCGCACTGAACTTCGCCGAGCGCACTGGTCACGGTCAGCTCGTCGAGCTGCCGATGATCGAAACGGTGATGAACGCCACCGCGATTCAACCGATCGAGGCCGAGGTATTCGGCGTCACGCTGAGCCGCCGCGGCAACCGAGGTCATGGTTGGGCCATCCAGAATCTCTACCGCTGCGCGGGCGACGACGATTGGATCGCCGTCACCGTGTCCACCGACGACCAGTGGCGTGCGCTGGTCGATCTGATGGGCCGGCCGTCGTGGACGGACGACCACCGCTTGGGCACCGTCGTCGGACGGCGAGAGGGGGCCGACGACATCGACCGCCGGTTGCAGGACTGGTTTTCCGGCCAGGATCTGCGCTGCGCGGTGGAAAGCCTTGCCGGCGTGGGTATTCCCGCTGCGCCCGTCGTGTCGCCGTCGCTGATCACCGAGAACCCGCAACTGGGCGACCGGAAGTTTCTGGAGCCGCTCGACCACCCGCGCACCGGCCCGGGCCGCTATCCGCGGCCGCCATTCGCGCCGCTCGACGGTCGACCCAACTGGCTCAAGCGTCCGCCGCCGACTCTCGGCGAGCACAATGAAGAGGTGCTGCGCGATCTGTGCGGGCTCACCGATCAAGACCTCGCGCGTCTGGCATCAGCCGGGATAATCGGCACCCGGCCCAAGGGTCTGTGACGAAAGGGGCATTCGATGCGAGTGATCGTTGACGAGACGTTGTGTGAGGCAAACGGGTTCTGCGAATCGTTGGCGCCTGACATCTTCGAGATCGGGGACGCCGAGGTCGTGCACGTCGCGGAGGGCGAAGTTCCAGAGCATTTGGAAATCGACGCGCGCGCCGCGGTCGACCAGTGCCCAAAAGCCGCGCTGCGCATCGTCGAGTAAATTAGCGCGCCTTCAGCGATATGGCCATCTCGTCGTAGATCGACATGTTGGTGGTCAGGTTTGGGTAGCTGACTTCCGCCGGCCCGAGGGTGATGTCGTCGCACCGCAGCAGCAGTTCGTCGAGTACCGCGCGGATCTCGGCGCGTGCCAGCATCGCGCCCAGGCAGTGGTGTGCACCACCGCCGCCGAATGCGACATGCGGATTGGGTTGGCGTGCGATGTCGAAGCTGAACGGTTGGTCGAATACTTCCTCGTCGCGGTTGGCCGAACGAAGCATCGACACCACCCGCTCACCTTTCGGGATGTGCTGACCATCCATCTCGATGTCGACCTTGGTCGTGCGGGTCCAATACGCGACTGGTGACGCCCACCGCAGCACCTCTTCGACCGCGCTGGACCGCAGCGATTCTTCTTCGCGATACCTCTCCATCTGTTCGGGATTGGTGACGAACGCCTGCAGCCCGATAGCAAGGGCGTTCTTGGTGGTGTCGCTTCCGGCGAAAGCCAGCACGAAGAAAAAGAACTCGAGTTCGTTGGCGGCCAAACGGAATTGCTCACCGTCGTCACCGGTGATGACGGCGGACGCGATGGTGCTCCAGATGTCGTCGGCAGGATTGCGCCGCTTCTCAGCGGTGAGCTCCATGGCATAGCCAAAGATCGTGGCGAAGAGCTCGGCGTCCACACGAGCCCTACTCGACTGGGCTTTCAGGATGTGATCGAAGCCGTCGAAGATACGCGGCCGATCCTCTTCCGGGATGCCGATAATGTCACCGATGACGGTCATCGGCAGTGCGTCGGCGACGTCCTCGATCCAGTCGCCCCCGCCGCGTGCGATCAGCTGGTCGATCATCCGCGACGCGCGGGCACGGATGCCATCTTCGAGCTTGGCGATCGCCCGGGGGGTGAATGCACTCGAGATGAGTTTGCGATGCTTGGACTGTTCCGGTGGGTCCAGGGTGATGATGGTCGGATACGACGCGAACAGGTCGGCGGGCTGGATGAGTGGGCCGTCGCCGGCGGTGAACGAATCGGCGTCCCGGTGGAGCCGCACCGCGTGCCGGTGCTTGGTGGTCATCCAGAAATCCCGGCGGACGGTTTTGGCGACCCCCGGTGTCAAGCCGTGGCGGAAGAGCGGTCGGGTATTCCGTAGCTCGGTGAACAGAGCATCGGGAAAGCCGCTGCGCCACAACGAAAAATCTGACAGATCGACTGCTGCAGCCGTCATCCGGAACCTCGATTCACTTCGGGCGCCGTGCCCAGCACTCGAGCCGGCCGGCGCCGCGCGTTGACGTTCAATGCTTAAAATAGTAAAAATAGACCCAAGTCGTCCAGGCGCGGCGAGTATTAGCGCTGCGCCGGGCGACCGGATACGCGGGAACGGAGAGGGAAGTGACGGACACGGTTTCGGACTCCTCCATAGACCCGTCGGAACGCGAG
>NZ_JBATXN010000659.1:0-2737 GCF_049673265.1 Mycobacterium sp.
AGTGTGGTGGGTGCTGCGCGCAACGCACGCAACGGCTGGCGCCACATCCCGACCAGACCACGGCCCAGCATCTCCACTTCGGACGGGAAGCGCTCCGCCACGACCGCAGGCGCCGACTTCAGGTCCCTTCCGGTCGCGGTGTCGTCGAGAAGCAGGCTCATAACTTCCGCGCCGGACACGCCATCGACGGCAGCGTGATGCATCTTCGTCATCACAGCCACGGTGCCGTCCTCCAGACCCTGGATGACGTACAGCTCCCACAGCGGACGCGCCCGATCCAGCTGGCTGCCGATCAGGCGAGATACCAGCTCGGCCAGCTGCCGCTGAGTGCCCGGCGCAGGAAGTGCGGCCTCCCGAACGTGGTACTCGACGTCGAAAGTGCCGTCGTCGACCCAGTACGGGTGGTCGAGGCCGAACGGCACAGGCGCCAGCCGCCAACGGAATGTGGGCAGCAGGTGCATGCGCGCGGTCACCAGTTCACGAACAAGCGCCGCATCCAGCAGCCGTCCCGACGCGGTGTTGGCGTCGAACACCCCCAATATGCTCACGTGGCCTTGAGTGCGGTCGTTTTCCATGGCCAGGAACTGGGCATCGAGGCTTGTTAGTTGTCGCATGAGTCGATCGTCGTCCCCCGTGGCCGCCATCCGCTCGTCTGCTTGCGCCAACATCGGGGGCCGCGGTTGTCGAATATCCACACCGCGGCGAAGTGCAGCGATAGCGTGCAACGCATGCAGCCGGCCTGGGTGGGTGCTCAGGGCGAGACCGAGCGACGCCTGTGGTCGACGGTTCTCCAGAAGGCGGCCGTTGAACTCACGGAACGTGCCCGCGAGATCTCCGATGCGGTCACGGTCTACACGAGCGAGCGGCTGCCCGCGCTGCTCGACAGTACCGAGGCGCTGGAAGCTAACCGGGCCAGCACAGAGGCCAATATCCGCGACTTCGCGGAAGTGCTGCGCTCAGGTGCCGATCCCGTGAAGGCGGTCAAACTCGGCTCCGCGACCCTCGCCTACGCCGTCGACGGCGCCCAACACGGCGTGCCGCTGACCACGCTGACACGCAGCTACCGGCTCGGCCACGCCGCGACGTCTGAACACCTCAAGGCGATTCTCGCCCAGCACGTGGCGGACGCAGAAGAACTGAACGCGGCGAACGACCTGTGTTCAGCGTGGATGTTCGCCTACGTCGACACCGCGCTGTGCCTGGCCGAGGAGGTGTACACCACCGAGCGCGAACGGTGGCTGCGCAGCGCCGCCGCGACCCAGGCCGAGACGATCAGCACCATCCTGTCCGGGCAACCCATCGACGTCGACGTGGCCAGCCGACGGCTACGCCACGAGCTGCGCCGCGTACACGTCGCAGCCGTCGCCTGGGCGGATACCCACGAGGAGGGCCGCAACACCCTTGCCGTGCTCGAAGCCGCCATCCGCGACATCGCCGCCGCAATCGGTAGCCAGCGACCCCTTGTTCAGCCCCTCGGCATTCTGTCGGTTGCCGCATGGATCAGCACCAATAGCGAAGTGCCGTCCAGAGTCCTGGACGAGCTGCGGTTCCGTAGCGCGACAGCACCCGGTGTCCGTGTCGCGATCGGCGAACCCGCCCGCGGCATAGCAGGATTCCGCGCCAGCCATGTTGAGGCGCTCGAAGCCCAACGGATCGCGCGACTGGCCGGCCGGCGCGAGGGCAGCGTCACCCGCTACAACGACATCGCCCTGCGCTCACTCGCCACGGCAGACCTCGACTACGCCCGCACCTTCGTCGCACGCGAACTGGGCCCACTGGCGGGTGCCGATGACACGACCCGCCGACTCGCCGCGACGGTGCGCACCTACCTAGACGAGAACGGCAGCCGCGGCAGAACCGCGAAACGGCTTAGCATTCACGAGAACACGGTCGCCTACCGGCTCCGGCAAGCCGAGGAGCTGCTGGGAAGGTCAGTGGAAAAGCGCACCCTCGAGTTGCGGGTCGCACTAGCCCTTGCCGAACTCGTCGACGAGGCGCCGCCACACTCGACCGCAGGAGCTGAGTAGGACTAGATGGCAGCGGCCAGCGCCTCCAGGGTTTGCGCAGCGGAGTATTTGGGGGCCCACCCCAGGAGGGACTTGGCCTTGCCGGTGTCCATCACTACTGATGTTCGTGCCACGTGAAAGATGCCGGCTTCGGCGGGAAGGAACGGCAGTCGGGCTACCACCGCCGACCCGATGGTAGCGGTAGCGGCGGGCACCCGTACCGGACGTCCGCCCAGCGCCGCCGCGATCTTCGACAGCGATGTCTCGCCGTCCCCTGCGATGTTGTACGCCCCTGGCGGAGCGGGCGTCGTCGCCGCCAATGCGATGGCAGCGGCGACGTCGTCATGATGAACAAGCTGAAGCGGGACACCGGGATCGGGGAACGGCAGCTTCAGAATCGGTATGGCGCGCGTGATTGACCGAAGTGGGGAAGGCAACCGATTCCATGGCATTGAGTCAGCCAGTGCGGTCGCCTTCGGACCGGCGACGATGCACGGACGAAGCACGAACACTTCCAGTGAAGAGCCATCGGTGATTTCGGCGAGTGCGGCTTCGCAGGCCGCCTTCTGCGCGGAGTAGTCGTGCTCCGGTGATCCGCGGGCCGGAACATCTTCGGTGATCGGATCCGGGTTGTCGGAGTAGTAGCCGTAGGCGGCAGCCGATGACGTATAAACCATGCGCGTGACCCGCTCGGCAGCGACGGCCGCCTCGAAGACGATGCGAGTTCCCGC
>NZ_JBATXN010000660.1:0-1644 GCF_049673265.1 Mycobacterium sp.
GCTGCTGATGACGATGTTGCAACGCGGCCGCAGGTCCGGCCCCACCGACACCGGCCGAACATTGGCCAATCTCACCGCCGCCGACTATCTGGGGGCGCTGATCGGCGGACTGCTGTGGCCGTTCCTGCTGCTGCCGCAGCTGGGCATGATCCGCGGCGCGGCGGCTACCGGCATCATCAACCTGGTCGCCGCGACGATCGTCGCAATTTTCCTACTGCGACAAGTGGTTAGTGCGCGCCAGCTGATCACGGCGCTGTGCGCGCTGGCCGCATCGCTCGCGCTGCTTGCCACGCTGCTGGTACGTGCTGCCGACATCGAGATGACCAGCCGCCAGCGGCTTTACGCCGATCCGATCATCGCCCACCGACAGTCGGCTTACCAAGAGATCGTGGTGACCCGCCGCGGTAACGACATGCGGCTGTATCTCGACGGCGGTCTGCAGTTCTCCACCCGCGACGAGTACCGCTATACCGAAAGCCTCGTCTATCCCGCGCTCAGCGCGGGCGCGCACTCGGTGCTGGTGCTCGGCGGCGGCGACGGCCTGGCCGCCCGAGAACTGCTGCGCCAGCCCGGCGTCGACAAGATCGTGCAAGTCGAGCTCGACCCAGCAGTCGTCGAATTAGCCCGTACCACAATGCGTTCCGCGAACGGCGGCTCGCTGGACAACCCGCGCGTGCACATCATCACTGACGATGCGATGACCTGGCTGCGCGGGCGGCAACACGGATCCTTTGACGCGGTGATCGTGGATCTGCCCGACCCGGACACCCCGGTGCTGGGCCGGTTGTATTCGACTGAGTTCTATGCGCTGGTTTCGCGTGCGCTGGCGCCCGGCGGGCTGATGGTGGTTCAGGCGGGCAGCCCGTATTCGACGCAGATTGCGTTCTGGCGCACGGTTTCCACGATCGAGTCCGCGGGCTACGCGGTGACGCCCTACCACGTGTATGTCCCGACTTTTGGCGACTGGGGGTTTGCCTTAGCGCGTCGCGGTGACTCGCCGCCGCGACCCTCGATGCCGCCCAACGCGCCGCCGATGCGTTTCCTCAATCAGTCGGTGCTCGACGCCGCCACCGTGTTCGCCCCCGACGTGCGGCCGCGCACGCTCGATCCCTCGACGTTGGAACATCCACGCGTTGTCGAGGACATGCGCCATGGCTACGACTAACCAGAAGTTCGAGCTGACGTTAGAGCCGCTGCGGGAGGCGGACCTGGATCTGGTGGCCGCGTGGCTCAACGCGCCGGAGGTGGGGCGCTGGTATTTGGTTGGCTCGACCATCGCCAAGGAGATCGACGAACTCCACCGCTGCGTCTTGGGTATCGAGCCGACGTCGGTTCTGCTGGTCCTCGAACGGGGCAAACCGATCGGATGGTGCCAGTGGTATCTCTGCCGGGACTACCCCGAGCACGCCCGCGAGGTCGGGACCGAACCGGACGACGCTGGGATCGACTACGCCATCGGTGATCCGGACCGCCGCGAAAAGGGCGTCGGTGCCGAACTGATCGCTGCCCTGGTCACCCACGTCAGGCAACGCCATCCGCGCGCCGGCGTGATCGCCGACCCCGAGGCCTCGAATACCGCGTCGCGACGGGTGTTGGAGAAGAACGGATTCCGGCTTCTCGACGAGCGGTCGCTTACGTCGGAGC
>NZ_JBATXN010000661.1:0-12696 GCF_049673265.1 Mycobacterium sp.
GATCAGCACCGTGGCCCGTCCGGCGACCGGCGAATCGCGCAGCTTGTTGGCCGCCACCGAGGGCTCGACTGCGGCGTCGTATTGGATCGGACCCTCGACCAGCAGCTGCGGCGCCCGGTCGCGCACCAATCCGGTTGCTTCCCTGACCTTGTCGACATCCGCACCCGTGCCGGATCCACCGGTGGAATAGGACAGCATCGCGACCCGTGGCTCGATGCCGAATTGTGCGGCGGTGCGCGCAGAGCTGATCGCAATATCGGCCAACTGGTCGACTGTCGGGTCGCGGACTATCGCGCAGTCGCCGTACGCCAGCACCTGATCCGGCAGACACATCAAAAAGATGCTGGACACCGTCGAAGTGCCTGTAGCAGTGCCGATGATCTCGAAAGCCGGACGGACCGTGTGAGCCGTGGTGTGTGCGGCGCCGGACACCATCCCGTCAACATGGGAGTTGTGCACCAGCATGGTCCCGAAATAGGACACGTCGTGGATGATCTCCCGGGCCTGCTCGACGGTGACGCCCCTTTTGGCGCGCAGCTGCGCGGACTGTTCGGCGAATTGGTCGCACAGCTCGCTGGTGCGCGGATCGAACACTGTGGCGTCATCCAGGTTGACGCCGAGTTCGGCAGCGCGAGCGCGGATCTGGCTCTCATCGCCGAGGATGGTCAGATCGGCGATGTCACGCTGTAGCAGCCGGCCGGCCGAGCGGAGGATTCGATCGTCGTCACCCTCGGGCAGCACGATGTGCTTGCGATTCGAACGGGCCCGCTCGCGCAACTGGTAGGTGAACATCTGCGGCGTGGTCACCTTCGGGATTGGGATCGCCAACTGCGCCAACAGGTCCCCGAGATCGACGTGGTGTTCCATCAGCTGCAGCGCGGTATCGATCTTGCGCTGCGACGACGTGGTCACCCGGCCGCGCGCCGACGCCACCGCGCTGGCCGTGTCGAAGGTGCCCAGCTTGGTAGCGACGATCGGCAGCCGTAGCCGCAGGCCGGCCACCAGTGCCCCGATCGACCGGTGCAACTCGAATCCGCCGTTGAGAATGATGCACGACAGCGACGGAAACCCTTCGGCCGCATGGGCGCTGGCGACCGCCAGCACAACGTCGGAGCGGTCGCCGGGCGTGACCACCGCGACGCCGTCACGCAGACGCTCTAACACATGGTCGGCCGTCATTCCGGCGACAACAACGCCCATCGCTTCACGGTTCATCAGCGCGGTGTCGCCGCTGACCAGCGTTCCGTTCACTGCGGTCTGCAGGTCGGCTACCGTCGGCGCCACCAGCAGCGGTTCGTCGGGCAGGACGTATGTCCGCAGGTCCAGCGGGCGCAGCGCGTCGGCGACGGCGGTCAATTGCGACGGCTCGCAGCGGTTGGCCACCACCGCGGCAGTATGTGCGTGCTGGGCATTCAGCTCGGCCAGACACACCTCGACGACCCGCGCGACCTGCTCGGCGCTGCGATCCTTGGCCCGCACGGCCAGCAGCACCGGCGCGCCGAGGTTGACCGCGATGCGGGCGTTGACGCTCAGCTCGGCGGGGCTGGTGACGTCGCTGTAGTCGCTGCCGACGATGACGACGGCGTCGCACTCGGCGGCCATCGCGTGGTAGCGCTCGACGATGTCGTCGATCGCGGCGTCACGATCGGCATGGAGCTGCTGGTAGGTCACACCGATGCAGCGCTCGTAGGGCAGGCCGGCGGTGGCGTGGGCCAGCAACAGATCCAGGATGTAGTCGCGCTCCCCGGATCGCGTAATCGGCCGGAACACACCGACTTTCGCCACCGTCGCGGCCAGCCGATGCAGGATCCCCAGCGCAATCGTCGACTTGCCGGTCTCCCCTTCGGGAGCGGCGACGTAAATCGCTGAGGGCTCAGGCAAGTCGGCGCAGCCTGGGCGCGAGATCCTTTTCGAAGAGTTCCAGGAATCGGCGCTGGTCGTGGCCCGGCGCGTGGAATACCAGGTGATTGAGCCCCCAGTCGATGTAGTCCTTCACCTTCGCGACCGCCTCGTCTGGGTCCGATGCCACGATCCAGCGCTTGGCGACCTGTTCGATCGGCAACTCGTTGGCGGCCTTCTCCATCTCGAGCGGGTCGTGAATGCTGGTCTTCTGTTCGGCGGTCAGCGACAACGGCGCCCAGAACCGGGTGTTCTCCAGCGCCAGGTCCGCGTCGGTGTCGTAGGAGATCTTGATTTCGATCATCCGGTCGATCTCGTCGGGATTCTTGCCCGCCGCCTCCGCACCCTCCCTCATAGCGGGGATTAGCTTGTCTTTGTACAGCTCCTCGCCCTTGCCGGAGGTGCAGATGAAGCCGTCGCCTGCGCGGCCCGCGTACTTGGCAACTTGGGGTCCTCCCGCTGCGATGTAGATCGGTATGCCGCCCTCGGGCACGTCGTAAATCGAAGCCCCCTTGGTGTGGTAGTACTCACCCTCGAAGTCGACCCGGTCGCCCAGCCACAACTCGCGCATCAGCCGCACTGACTCACGCAGCCGGGCGTAACGCTCCTTGAATTCCGGCCAGTCGCCCTCGTATCCCGTCGCGATCTCGTTGAGCGACTCCCCGGTGCCGACACCGAGAAAGATGCGATCGGGGTAGAGACACCCCATGGTGGCGAAGGCCTGCGCGATGACGGCCGGGTTGTACCGGAATGTCGGGGTGAGCACGGAGGTACCCAACTGGAGCCGTTTGGTGCGTTCCCCGACGGCGGTCATCCAGGCCAGCGAGAACGGGGCATGCCCGCCCTCATGTCGCCACGGCTGGAAGTGGTCACTGACCGTCGCGCTGTCCATGCCGTGAGCCTCGGCGGCGACGGCCAGCTCGACGAGCTCACGCGGTGCGAATTGTTCGGCGGACGCCTTATATCCCAGTTTGAGTTCAGCCACGCTGTCGTTTCTACTCCTATACCTGGTGCCTAAACTCTCCGACATGGCACCGGTGCTGAAGGCCGTCACCGAGACCGTGCATCTCGCCCAGGGCGGGGCGGTCAACTGGCTGCTGGTCACCGACAACAGCGGGGTCATGCTGATCGACGCCGGATATCCGGGTGACCGCGACGACGTGCTGGCCTCGTTAGCGCAGCTGGGATACCGGGCCGGCGATGTGCGGGCCATCCTGCTCACCCACGCCCACATCGACCACATGGGCTCGGCGATCTGGTTCGCCAAGACCCACGGCACCCCGGTGTATTGCCATCCCGACGAGGTCGGCCACACCAAGCGGGAGTATCTGGAACAGGCCTCGCCGCTCGATATCGCTCTGCGCATTTGGCGGCCCCGGTGGGCGCTGTGGGCCACCCACGTGGTGCGCAGCGGCGGTCTGATCCGTGAGGGCATCCCGACCACGCAGCCGCTGACGGCCGAGGTGGCGGCGGGGTTGCCCGGCCACCCGATGGCCATCCCCACTCCAGGTCATACCGGCGGTCATTGTTCGTATCTCGTCGACGGCATATTGGCCAGCGGCGACGCGCTGATCACCGGGCACCCGCTTCTAAGGCACCGCGGCCCGCAACTGCTGCCGGAGGTGTTCAGCCACGACCAGAACGGCTGCATCCGCAGCCTGGCGGCGCTGGCGCTGTTGGATACCGAAGTTCTGGTGCCCGGGCACGGCGACTTGTGGCGGGGCCCGATCCGCACTGCCACCGCTGAAGCGACTGCGTTGGCGCAATAGGCGGGCGCCGACGTCACAATTCGATCACGTTGCATGTCACGATTACCTAAGAGCCGAACGCGTTCTTTAAGAAAACGCTGCCGCTCTGACCGAATACTTACCGAAATTCGCCTCATCTGAGACTCCCTTCACATCCGAGCGCTGAAACGCTTCTCCTGCACCAACTTCCACCGTCAGACGTTCGCGTACGTTGGGCCGTGTGTCTTGGGGGATCGGCAACCCCGTGATGAATCTGCGTCTTGAAGGAAGCAAACAATGATGAAATTCAGTGGTACGACCATGCGCCGGCGCGCCGCCGGTTGCGGTCTACTCGCCGGACTTGCTGCCACGGTGATTGCGGCGCCGACGGCGTCCGCGGCGCCGGACTGTAGTCCGGCCGGGGTGGCCAATACGGTCAGCTCGGTGACGGGATCGGCGACCCAGTACCTCAACAATCACCCAGGCGCCAACGCGGTCGTGACGGCAGCGAGGAACGAGCCCCGGGGGCAAGCGGCGTCGGATTTGCGGAGCTACTTCACCGCACACCCGCAGGAGTATTACGACTTGCGGGGCATTCTGTCGCCCATCGGTGACACCCAGCGCCAGTGCAACACCTCGGTGCTGTCGCCCGATCTGGAGTCGGCCTACAACGAGTTCATGGCCGGTTAGACGGAGACCGTCAGCCCTACCTGACCCCGCCGCGGGCCAGGTAGGGCTGACGCGTTGATCGGGTACTCGGTGAGACATGGCCAATAACGAGAGTTTCCAAGAGACCGCCGAGCGCATTTACCACGACTGGGACAAGGCACTGAGCAATGACGATGTCGAGGGACTGCTTGCGCTCTATGCACCCGACGCCATCTTGGAGAGTCCGGCGGTACCGCTAACGATGGGCACCGAAACCGGCGTGTGCCACGGGCACGACGAACTGCGACCGCTGCTCGAGCAAGTGGCGGCACGCAAGCCGCCCCTGCGCACCTACTACCGGAAGGGCTTCCTGACCGATGGCGAGCGAACAATGATCTTCGAATATCCGCGCGCTACACCCGACGGTGAGCAGATGGACTTCGTCGAGGTGATGGAGATCGTTGACGGGCTCATCCAGCGGCACTGCGTCTACTGGGGCTGGCGGGGCGTCAAAGTTATCCAAGACGACGCGTATCACAAGTAGTTCGTCAGCTCGTCAACCCGAGATGATCGCGCAGGGTGTGGCCGCGGTATTCGGTGCGAAACGCGCCACGCTCCTGCAATAGCGGCACCACCTGTTCGACGAAGTCGTCCAAGCCGTGCGGGGTCAGGTGCGGCACCAGAATGAATCCGTCGCACGCGTCTGCCTGCACGTAGCGGTCGATCTCGTCGGCGATGTGCGCGGCGGTGCCAACGAACTGCTCGCGGCTGGTGACGGCGATGACCAGCTCGCGGATCGATAGCTTCTCGGCTTCGGCCCGTTCGCGGAACCTGCGGGCCACTGCGATCGGGTCGCCGTGCCGGACGCGGCCCTGGGTAATGCTGGTGTCACCGCTGGGATCGAAGTCGGGCAGCGGCCCGTCGGGGTCGTAGTCGGAAAGTTCACGGCCCCAGACCTGCTCGAGCATCGCGATCGCCGTCGCGCCGCTGACCTGTTGGTGACGAATATGCACCGCCCGCTCCGCTGCCTCTTCGGCGGTGTCGCCGAGCACGAACGTCGCGGCCGGAAAGACCTTGAGCTGGTCGGGATCTCGCCCATAGGAGGCCGCACGGCCCTTCACGTCGGCGTAGTAGCGCTGCCCGTCTTCTAGAGATCCGTGCAGGGTGAACAGCGCGTCGGCGTGCCTGGCGCCGAACGAACGGCCGTCGTCAGAGTCGCCGGCCTGCAACAGCACCGGATGCCCCTGCGGCCCGGCGGGTAGCGTCGCCAGTCCGCGCACGTCGAACTGGCTGCTGTGATGTTCGACGGTCCCGACGCGGCCCGGGTCGACATAAATGCCGGCGTCGACGTCGGCCACCACGGCATCGGCAGCCCAGCTGTCCCAGAATTCGCATGCCAGGGTGAGGAACTCCTCGGCGCGGCGATAACGATCGGCGTGGTCGAGGAAGCCCCCACGCCGGAAGTTTTCGCCGGTGAAGGCATCCGAAGAGGTGACCATGTTCCAGCCTGCGCGGCCATCGGACAGGTGGTCGAGAGTGGCGAATTGCCTTGCCACTTCGAACGGTTCGTTGAAGGTAGTGTTGATGGTCCCGGTCAGCCCGAGCCGGTCGGTGACGGCGGCCAGCGCAGCGAGCATGGTGAAGGTATCCGGGCGGCCCACCACATCCAGGTCGTAAATCCGGCCGCGGTGCTCACGCAGCCGCAGACCCTCGGCCAGGAAGAAGAAGTCGAACAGCCCGCGTTCGGCGGTGCGAGCCAAATGCACGAACGAATCGAAATCGATCTGGCTGCCCGCGGCAGGATCGGTCCACACGGTGGTGTTGTTGACGCCCGGGAAGTGCGCGGCCAGGTGAATCGGCTTGCGGCTCATGACGTTAGCCCCCACCGCTGCGCCATGAGCTGGTGTGAGCGCAGCCGGTCTTCGTGGCAGTGCGTCACCGACGTGACACACAGTTCGTCGGCGCCGGTCAGCCGTTGCAGCGCGGTCAGCCGCTCTGCGACCTCATCCGGATTGCCGACGAATTGCGTCTCCAGCCTGTCTTTGACCACGGGCAGCTGTTCATCGGTGAGCGGTCGGCAGTCCTCTGGAGCCGGGTAGGGCATGGCGCCAACACCGGTGCGGATGGAATACACCCATTGCCCGTATCCAGCGGCCAATCGGCTTGCGGTGTCGCTGTCCTCGGCAACGACGATGTCGGCAGATACCACGACATAGGGCTGATTTAGGGTGGCCGATGGAACGAACGAATCGCGGTATGCGTCAATGGCTTCCAGCGCCGTCGCCGGGGTGATGTGATAGCTCGCCACGAACGGCAGCCCGCGCGCACCGGCCATCCTGGCGCTTTGACCCCTTGTACTGCCGAAGATCCAAGGTGTTAGCCCGGATCGCTCGCCCGGCACGGCGTGCACATCGAAACCGTCGACTTCATACGTGCCGTCCAGCATCGCGATGATGTCGCCGAGTTGTTCGGCGAAGTCGGGCGCGACGGCCTCGGGCTGTTGCAGGATCCCCATGGTCGCCCGCACCCGCTCCTTGTCGAGCAGCCCACGCAGGTCGAACGGCAGCGGGATCACCACACCGTCGACTTCGCGCCACTGCCGCGGCGGACGGTTTTTGTTCGACGGCGACTTCGGCTTGAACCCGGTGTCGCGTCGTTGCCCTCGTCCGACGCCAAGGTCGATACGGCCCGGATAGAAGGCATCCAGCATGCCGAAGCTCTCCACCACCGCGGCGGCCGTGGTGTGACTGAGCTGGACCGCAGCTGCGCCCACGCGAATCGTGTTGGTAGCGGCCGCGATCTGGCCGATCAGCACGGCCGGTGCCGAGCTGGCGACGCCGACGAAGTGGTGTTCGGCGATCCAGAACCGCCGATACCCCCATTGCTCGGCACGCTGCGCCAAGTCGATGGTGTTGCGCAGGGCCGTCGCGGCGTCGCTGCCGGCGCTGATCGGCGCCAGATCCAGAATCGAAAGCGGGACGGTGCTCATTGGCGCCGCTCCTCCTCATGGCTTCGCTCTGCATCGTCGCCGGCGCGGCTCATCGGCTCGCCGCATATCGGTTGGGCGCCGTAGGCAGGCCGAGCCGTTGGCGCAATGTCTCATGCTCAGAGTAGCTGGTGCGAAATCGCCCGGCGCGTTGCAGCAGTGGCACCACCTCGTCGACAATTACCGGAAGATCCGTGGCGTTGACAGCCGGACGGAGCCGTGCCCCGTTAATGCCGAGCCGCTGCCAACCCAGCAGCAGCTCGACTAATTCCGTTGGGCTGCCACCGAATACCAGTGCGTCAGACCCGAAATCGGAGTCACCGCCGAACGTCACCACCACGTCGGCAAAGATTTTCAGCCGGGCACCGCCGGCCGCATGCACCTCGCTGATGATGGAGCGCACCGAGGCGTCATCGGTTGGCGTGATGAAAACGAGGTCACTAGTAGCAGAAGCGAATTCGTAGATGCGCGGTGCGTGCGCCAACGCTGTCACCACCGGCTGGCCCTGAGGCGGACGCGGGGTGATCGAAGGCCCCTTCACCGAGAAGTACTTCCCGGCGAAGTCGATGTAATGCAGCCTGGTCCGGTCGATGTAGCGCCCGGTGGACACGTCGCGAATCACCGCGTCGTCCTCCCAGCTGTCCCACAACCGGCGGACCACCTCTACGGCGTCGGCGGCCTCGTCGAACAGGCCGTCAGGCGACTGTGATCCGTTGCGCCGGCCGAACAATGCCGCCTCATGTGTGGTTGAGCTCACCCGAGGCTGCCACCCCGCCCGCCCGTGTGAGATGTGGTCCAAGGTGGCGATGGCCTTCGAGACGTGAAACGGCTCGGTGTGGGTGACGGTGGCCACCGGCACCAGCCCGATGTGCTGGGTGACCGGGGCAATGCGCGCGGCAATCAGGACCGCGTCGGCGCGACCGGCCAGCCGTCGCGGGGAGATCTCCTCGCGGCGTCCTGGCTGCGGAGTCAGGGTGTCGTCGATGGTCAGGAAATCCAGCAAGCCGTGCTCGGCGGTCGCCGCCAGGCCGGCCCAGTACCGGCCGCTGAGCACCGACTCCGTCGTGGGGTCGGCACCCAGCGTGGTTTGCCAGGCGCGCCGATGCCAGCCGTAGCCGTCGAGCGCAACACCGAGATGCAGCTGATCGGTCATGGCAAACCCTTGGCGAACGCGATCGGACGGAACGGTCCCCATGAAACCGATGGCGCATCGATCTCGGTATAGCCGGTGGCCCGATACATCGCCTCTGCCTCCGGCTGGCGGTCGCCGGTAATCAGGTACACCCGCCGATAGCCCCTGCTGGCGGCGGTGGCCTCCAGTTCGGCCAGTAGCGCCTTGGCGTAGCCGCGGCGACGGTGTCCGCTGTCGGTCCAGATCCGCTTGAATTCCACGGTGTCGGCATCGAACCGCCGGAACGCGCCGCCGGTGACCGGGAGGTCGTCCAGCAGTCCGATCACGAGGCCGCCGTCCGGGGCGGCGAGCTCGGCGGGCGGAACAGGCAACCACGTTAGATGCATCTCCGGAGTACCGCCGTACCGCTCGGAGTACTCGACTGCCAGCTCGGCCAATAGCGGCGCTGCCAGCGGGTCGTCGGGCCCCACCACCACGAAGCGCACGGATATCACGTCAATGTCCAACGTCTCGTTATCGGCCGCATTCCGATCCTGCTCGGTTCGATTGCCCGCCTCCTCATCGCGCTACGCACTCTGCATCGTCGCCGGGCTACCCCAACGCCGCGCTGACGTACCGGCCGGCGACAGGTGCTCCACCGAAATCCTGGCGACGCAGCCCTGGTAGTCCGGTAGCGGTGAACAGATCCGCAAGGTCACTCACGACGGTTCTCCAGCCCAGCGCCGCCATGGACTCGGCGGCGTCGTGCTGCTCGCCCGCATAGATGAACTCGGTCATGTCGCGCCCGAAACCGTACGGTCGCCAGCGCTCCGCCAGAGCGTGCTCCTGGCTGACAAACGGCCGGCTCTGGTCGGGCAGATAATCGGCCGCCATCCTGCTGCCGGCGGCGCTCAAGGCGGTGACATTGTTCAGCAAGCGGTCCTGCGTGCCGGGTGCCAGAAAACCGATGAACAGCCCCTCGGCAATCCACGCGGTCGGCTTGGTGGCGTCGAAGCCGAGCCGGCGCAATGCGTCCGGCCAGTCGCGGCGAAGATCGATGCCTACCGCGCGCCGATCGGCGGTCGGGGTGGCCGCCAGGCCCCGCAGCGTCTGGGTTTTGAACTCGATGACTTGCGGCTGATCGATCTCGTAGACGCATGTGCCCGCCGGCCACCACAGCCGGTAGGGCCGGGCGTCCAGCCCCGACGCCAAGATCACCGCCTGCCGAATACCGGCCCGCCCGGCATCGGTGAGGAAGTTGTCGAAGAATCGGGTGCGCACCGCGAAAAGGTCTGTCAGCAAAGCGAATCCGTTGTCGTCGCCAAGATCGCTGATAGCCCGCTCGCCGCTGGCGATCTCGGAGAAGAAGTCGACTCCGACGGCGCGCACCAATGGCTCGGCGAACGGGTCGTTGATCAACCCGGCCCTGGTTGCCAACGCCCTGGCCGTCGCTACCAGCGTCGCGGTAGTTCCGACACTGGTGGCCGGACCCCAGGTGTCGTGATCTGTTCGCGCCATGGTCACGCCGACCGGGCACTCATATGCAGCGCCGCCCGCCAGCCGAGCAGCAGCAGCGCGGTAACCGTGGCCGCCACCACCACGAAACTGGCGGCCACCCCCGCGGAGGTCGCCTTGCGCAGCACCATCCCGACCGCGACCGTGCACACCCACACCACGATCCCGGTGGGAAACACCGCCGTCGGGCGCTGCCACGCCCGGGTGGCGAGCCAGCCCAGGGCGGTCCCGCTCAGAAACGGCCAGGCCGTCGTTGCTACGCCCGCGACGCTCAACCCCTCGTCGTGACTGCGCCGCCCAACCGCGCAGAACAGCACCACGCAAGCCACGTCGACGCCCAGCCAGGCCAGAGCTTGCCGCGCACGCACCACGCCAGCGGACACTACCGGGGCCGGTGTTCCGAGTGAGCTGCGGACATACGATGGCCGGATGAGTAGCTTCAACCCGCAGGACCCGCTGAACCTGGATGCGTCGTTGTCTGACGACGAGATCGCGGTTCGCGACACCGTCCGGCAGTTCTGCGCCGAAAACGTCCTCCCACACATCGTCGAATGGTTCGAGATCGGTGACCTTCCGGCCCGTGAGCTTGCCAAACACTTCGGCCAGCTCGGCCTGCTTGGCATGCACCTGGAGGGCTACGGCTGCGGCGGGGCCTCGGCCGTGCATTACGGCTTGGCGTGTACCGAACTCGAAGCCGCCGACTCCGGTATCAGGTCGATGGTGTCGGTGCAGGGTTCGCTGGCGATGTTCGCGATCTGGAAATTCGGTTCCGAAGAGCAGAAGCAAAAGTGGCTGCCGGGCATGGCCGCCGGCGAGTTGCTCGGCTGCTTCGGACTGACCGAACCCGACGCAGGATCCGACCCGGCATCGATGACCACCCGGGCGCGACGCGACGGGTCGGACTGGATCCTCAACGGGCGCAAGATGTGGATCACCAACGGTTCAGTCGCCGACGTTGCGATCGTGTGGGCAACCGCCGACGATGGGATCCGCGGATTCATCGTGCCCACCGATACACCGGGATTCTCCGCCAACACGATCCACCACAAGCTTTCGCTGCGGGCGTCGATTACCAGCGAGCTGGTGCTCGACGACGTGCGGCTGCCTGACGACGCCCTGCTGCCCGAGGTAACGGGCCTCAAGGGCCCGCTGTCGTGCCTGTCGGAAGCGCGCTACGGCATTATCTGGGGCTCAATGGGCGCCGCGCGCTCGGCGTGGCAGGCAGCGCTGGACTACGCCGGCCAGCGCACCCAGTTCGACCGCCCGATCGCCGGATTCCAGTTGACTCAAGCCAAACTCGTCGACATGGCCGTCGAATTACACAAAGGCCTGCTGCTTGCACTGCAGCTCGGGCGCCTCAAAGACAGCGTCGGACTGCGGCCCGAGCAGGTGAGTTTCGGCAAGCTCAACAACACCCGCGAAGCGATCGAGATTTGCCGAACTGCGCGAACCATCCTGGGAGGCAATGGGATATCGCTGGAGTATCCGGTGATCCGACACATGGTCAACCTGGAGTCGGTGCTCACCTATGAAGGCACCCCGGAGATGCATCAGCTGATCCTGGGCCAGGCCTTCACCGGCATGGACGCCTTCCGCTGATGGTGACTTACAGCCCCGAGCACCAGCAGTTCCGAGAACTGGTACGCGATTTCGTGCAACAGACGGTGGTCCCGGCCCACGAACGCTGGGAGAAGGCCGGCTGCGTGGATCGTTCGCTCTTCACCGAAGCGGGAAAGCTTGGGCTGCTGGCGTTCTCGGTGCCCGAGGAATTCGGTGGGCCCGGTGTCGACGACTTCCGCTACAACGCGATCGTCGTTGACGAACTCCAACGGGCGGGCGCAGCGGCCGAGGCGGTCGCCTTATCGCTGCAAAACGACATCGTGCTGCCGTATCTGACCGAGCTGACCACATCCGAACAGAAGCAACGCTGGTTACCGGGTGTGGTGACCGGCGAGACGATAATCGGTATCGCGATGACCGAGCCCGGCGCCGGCAGCGACCTGGCCGGAATCCGGACCACTGCGGTGCGCGACGGCGACCATTACGTCGTCAACGGCGCGAAAACCTTTATCTCCAATGGGCAAACCGGGGACTTGTTCGTCATCGCCGCACGCACTGCCCGCGACCGACACAAGGGACTATCGCTACTGGTGGTCGACCCGGATACGCCAGGATTCTCCCGCGGGCGGAACCTGGAGAAGATCGGCTTGCACGCCCAGGACACCAGCGAGCTGAGCTTCACCGATATGCGGGTTCCCGTCGAGAACCTGCTCGAGGAGGAAGGCAGAGGTTTCTATCAACTCATGAACAACCTTCCGCAAGAGCGTCTTTCGCTGGCGGTGGGCGCGGTTGCTGCCGCCGAGGGGGTATTAGCTGAGACCCTCGACTACGTCAAGCAGCGAAATGCCTTCGGCTCCCCCATCTCTAGCCTGCAGAACACCCAGTTCGTGATCGCTGAGCTGGCCACCGAAATCGATATCGCCCGAACCTATCTCGACGACTGCATCGCCGAACACCTGACCGGTGAGCTCACCGCAGCCCGGGCGGCCCGGCTGAAGTGGTGGACCACCGAACTGCAGGTCCGCACCGCCGACCGCTGCCTGCAGCTGCACGGTGGCTACGGCTATATGCGCGAGTACCCGGTGTCGCGCGCGTTCGTCGACGCCCGCATCCAAACTATCTACGGTGGAACCACCGAGATCATGAAGACGATCATCGCCAAGGATCTCGGCATCTAGAACGGGGGTGGGTCGTTAAACCGCGATCCGCGCCTCGTTGATCCGTCGCTCGGAGGCGATGCGGACGGCGCG
>NZ_JBATXN010000662.1:0-5356 GCF_049673265.1 Mycobacterium sp.
CCAGGAACTCCCGTAGCACCGGCACCGCCGTCAGCCACCACGCCCATTTGGGGTGGTAGCGCGGGAACGCGCAGACCAGCGCGCCGGTGCTGGATGCCCAGTTCAGGCCCTCGGCCACCGAGACCGCGAACAACGACGAGCCGTAGTTGTTTTTGGCCGGGTGACCGTGCTTGCGGGCGTAACGTGCGGCAGCCCGGGCGCCGCCGAGATAGTGCGTCAGCCCCATCTCGTGCCCACCGAATGGTCCCAACCAGACGGTGTACGACAACACGACCAGCCCACCCGGCCTGGTGACCCGCAACATCTCGTCGCCGAGCTGCCAAGGCCGTGGCACATGCTCGGCAACATTGGACGACAGGCAGATGTCCACGCTGTCGTCGGCGAACGGCAGCGCCATTCCCGACGCGCGGACGAACGTCCCCTTTTCAGGCGTCAAAGTTGCCCCGCCGGCGTGCATCTCACTGGGGTCCGGCTCCACGCCGACGTACCGAAGCCCGGCGTCGGTAAAGGCCTTCGCGAAGTATCCGGGCCCGCCTCCGACGTCGAGCAGGCAGCGACCGGCCGGGCGTTCGCCGTGGATGCCTTGCCAGAGGTCGCCGACCATGGCCGCGGTATCGGTTGCCAGCGTTCCGTAGAAGCGGACTGGATCCGACTGCTCGTAGCGGAACTCCGACAGCAACCGCACCGAGCGGCGCAGGGTCGCCCGCCGCGCAAACACGTCACTCACGGCCACCGGCCAACCCTATGCAGCCGCGCCCGTTAGGCTGACCTGTGATGCCTGAACTGCGCTCGGTACTGCTGCTGTGCTGGCGCGATACCGCCCACCCACAGGGCGGTGGTAGCGAAACCTATCTGCAGCGCATCGGAGCCCAGCTGGCCGCGTCCGGTGTCGCGATCACCTTGCGCACCGCCCGTTATCCCGGCGCGGCGCGACGCGAAGTCGTCGACGGGGTGCGGATCAGCCGCGCGGGCGGGCGGTACTCGGTCTACGTGTGGGCGCTGTTGGCGATGGCGGCGGCCAGGATTGGGATGGGGCCGTTGCGGCGGGTGCGTCCGGATGTGGTGGTCGATACCCAGAACGGCTTGCCGTTTCTGGCCCGGTTGATCTACGGACGGCGGGTCGCCGTGCTGGTGCACCACTGCCATCGTCAGCAATGGCCGGTCGCCGGCCCGGTGCTCGGCCGATTCGGCTGGTTCGTCGAGTCGCGGTTGTCGCCGAGGCTGCACCGCCGCAACCAGTACGTGACGGTGTCGCTGCCGTCGGCCCGCGACTTGGTCGGCCTTGGCGTCGAAAACGAGCGAATAGCCTTGGTGCGCAACGGTCTCGACGAGGCCCCGGAAGCATCTCTGCATGGTCCGCGCGCGGACGATCCGCGCGTGTTGGTGTTGTCCCGCTTGGTGCCGCACAAGCAGATCGAGGACGCAATGGCCGCGGTGGCGCTGCTGCGGGGATCGACTCCCGGGCTGCATCTCGACATCGTCGGTGGCGGGTGGTGGTGGCAGCGCCTGGTCGACCACGCGGCGCGCCTGGGCATCAGCGAGGCTGTGACGTTCCACGGCCACATCGATGACGTCACCAAACACCATGTGATGCAACAGTCTTGGGTGCATGTGTTGCCTTCGCGCAAAGAAGGCTGGGGTCTGGCGGTCATCGAGGCGGCCCAGCACGCGGTGCCGACGATCGGCTACCGATCGTCCGGCGGGCTGGCCGACTCGATCATCGACGGGGTGACCGGGGTACTGGTTGACAGTCGCGCCGAGTTGGTGAATCGGCTGCAACAGTTACTGGACGATCCAGTGCTGCGTGATCAGCTCGGCGCCAAGGCGCAAGCGCGCAGCGCCGAATTCTCTTGGCGGCAAAGCGCAGACGCGATGCGCAGCGTGCTGGAGTCGGTGATGGCGGGAGAGCGCATCAGCGGAGTGGTGTAGGACGCCGCTGACGCCAGCCGGCCACCGCCATGCCGACGGCTCCGGCGATCAGCATCTGCAACCACACGAGATGGGCGATCACTGCGAGCAACCGGCGATCGGCCGGCGTCGCGGCTGGTGCGTCGTCGACACGGTACAAGCTCAAGTCGTGGCCGCGGTAGGTCACCGGTAGTCGTTCGAATGTCTTGGCGGCCAGGCCCATATCGCCGGGAGTGCCCGCTTCGACCACCAGCCACGCTATGCCCGCGCGGCGAAGTGCAGCAGGATCGGCGCCGGACAACAGCAGCCGCTGCGCCGTGCGCGCCCGATAGCCCTCACCGGGAACCGTTACACCCGCGATCGTCAGGTCGCCGGTTAGCAGCACATTGCCGCGCACCCAGCGCGGCAATGGATCCAGCACCGGCGCCGGTCCACTCCAGGCGAATCGCCGCATGGTGTCGGCCGGCAACACCGCGACGACTCCGGGATCGCGGTTGATCAACGCTGCGACGGTTCGCCAGTCGCTCGGGTAGTGCACCGGCTCGACTTTTCCTCCGACACCCCAGGCTAAGTCGGGAAGTGCGAACAGCAGCGCGGCGCACAACACCGGCGCGGTCACCGCGGGCTGCAACCAACGCCGCAACGTCAGCACCGCCGCCGCACCCGCCAGTGCGTATCCAGGCATCGCCAGCGCCACCCACTTCTGCCCGTCGCGCAGCACGCCCAACCCCGGCGCGGCATCGACAACCGCCTGCAGCGCGGCCAGCCCCGGGCCGGTGGCCAGCACCGCGGGCACCAAAACGGCTACTGCCGCCAGCACTATCAGTGGGACCGCCGTGCGTCGACGCGCCAGCGCCGGCAGCCCGGCAGCCACCGCCAGCAGCAGTACCACAGCCGATACGACTGCGAAAAGCGTTGTCCGCGAGGCTGGTACAGCCTCGCTGTTCCAGATCCCACCGAGGCTGGCCAGGCTGCCCAGCGTGCCGAGGTCCGGCTCGGCGCGGGCTGCGAAAGCCGTAACGTCTGGAGCCTGCGCCCAGATTCGGTCCGCCGATGACAAGCCCAGTGCTGCAGCCGCCAACCATGGCAGCGCCGCCAGCGCGGCAGCCGCCGACGCGACGGCGGCGCATCGCCAGCGCGCGCGACCCGCCCCCGGGGCGGCTATGCAGACCATTGCGACTGTTGCGGCCAGGATCAGCCCGGTCGGGGTCAGTCCGGCCAGCGCGATCCAAAACACCAGCGCGAAACGCCCCCGCGGGGACGTCGGGTCCTCCGATCGCAGCGTCAGCATCGTCGTCGCCACCCAGGGCAGGCAGCCATAGCCGAGCAGCAGGCTCCAATGGCCCTGTAGCAACCGCTCCGCGACATATGGATTCCAGATCGCGAGTGTGATCGCGACAAGTTGGCCGCCGGCACCGGCTTCCGGCAACACCAGCGCAACCAGACGGGCTGCGCCCCAACCTGCCAGCCACAGACCCACGACCAGCAACGCCTTAACCACGAGGCCGCCATCGATGCAGTGCGACGCCAACGCGACGGCGAAATCTTGCGGAACGGCCCGGGGCGCCGACATCAACCCGAGGGCGCTATCGGATAAGTAGGACCGCGGCGTGGACACCGCATCGCGCAGCAGGAAGTATCCGGGCCGCAGTAGCGGCGCAACCACCAGCAGTGCCAATGCCAGTGCGTACCCGGAAAGGGCGATCCGGGCTCGGCCCGCGCCGATGGCCGGGCTAGGAGTGATCGGGTGGACCCGAAGTCGGGGGACTTTCCACGCCTGGCGGGCCCGCACCGGGTGGCCCCTGCTCGCGCTGCAGGTCTTTGGGCGGTGTCGGCAGCTTCTCCGTTTCGGCCTCGGCACCGGGTACGCGTTCGACCGGCGGCTCGGCGCGGCCGAAGAAGCCGTGGTCGGCGGAATCCAGTCCGGGGTCGAGCAGCGCCGCCTCGGTCCGCAAGCTGAACGAGCCGAGCAACAGGCCACCGATCAGTGCGATCACGCCGGACGCGGTGAAGCTGATCGGAAGCACTCGGGACCACAACGCCAACCGGTCGCGCTCGTTACGCGCGGCGTTGACCTGTGACTCGATGGTCTCTTCGTTGGAGGTGACCTTGTAATCAACAAGCGTCATCTCGGGCTTCAACGGATCGCGGGCGTAGTAGTGATTGGCGTGATCGTTTTCTTTGACGATGGTCCCTGACTCGGGGTCCACCCAGAAGGTCCGCTGGGCGGCGTAGTAGCGGGTCATCGTGATCTTCTCGTCCGGATCGCCGGGCACGTCCCACATCGCCGCGGAGGCGGTCACCCTGCTGTCCTCGTCGTTGGCATACAGCGAGGGATACTTGATCGGCTCGGCCAACTTGCCGTCGGCGTCGTAGCCGACGTCTTGGGTGAACTTGTAGGTGGTCAGCCCGTTGACGTCTTCTTGTCCGGTGTAGTTGGCGTCGAACGCCTTCTGCGCGATCGGGTCGAAATACGGGTACGTCCGCTTCTCGGTGTGGAACGGGAATCGGTAGGACAGTCCGTCGTGCGGCAACGCGATGTTGGTGGGCGGGTTTTCATCGTTGAAGCCGCGGGGTTTCTGCACGGCGCCGCCGGGGTGGCTGTCATCGGAAACCGCCATCGCGGTTTTGCGGTTCAGCGTGACGGTGTCGACGAGCGCGAGCAGCAGACCGGAGTCCTTTTGCTTGTCGCTGCGTCGAACGGAGCTGCCCACCTGCAACGTGACGACATCGGCGTTGGCGGGTGATTCGACGTCGATCTGCTGCTGGGCTACCAGCGGCACGTTTTTGTTGACCACCAGCTTCTGGCTATTCATCGATGCCGCGTCCAGCGCGGTCCCGGTGCCATCGCTGATCAACGTGGCGTTCAGATCGAGCGGAATCTTGGTGATCCTGCTGGCGGTGTAGGTCCACAGCAGCAATGCAGCGACCAGCAAGGCGGCTCCGAGTCCCATGATCCCGCAGGCGGCCATCCGCAACATGACTGCTCGGTTCACGTTGCCGAGACCTCCTTGTGCTGGCGCAGCGAAGCAAAACTTGTTCGACCCTAACAGCAAAATTTAAGGTCCCGGTTTAGGTCCTCACGGTGGGCAAACGGGGTGTACCCGATTTGTCCGGTAAGCCATCGCGGGCACACTGTCCTCATGAGCGAGCGCCGCGAGGTGGGTGGGACGCGCAGCTTTCTGCCCGCTGTGGAAGGCATGCGGGCGTGCGCGGCTATCGGCGTCGTCGTCACCCACGTCGCATTCCAGACCGGGCACTCCACCGGGATCGACGGTCGGCTGTTCGGTCGCTTCGATCTTGCGGTCGCGGTGTTCTTCGCGCTGTCGGGCTTTCTGTTGTGGCGCGGACATGCTGCGGCCGCCCGCGGCGTTGGTTCGCGCCCGTCGACCGGTCATTACCTGCGATCGCGGGTGGTGCGGATCATGCCGGCCTACGTGGTGGCCGT
>NZ_JBATXN010000663.1:0-2869 GCF_049673265.1 Mycobacterium sp.
GGCTTCCGGTCGCCCACCACATCGGCGAGACCCCACCGAAAACACCGTGCCAGTTCAACAGCGTGGTGGTCGGCATGATGATCAACATCGACGGGTTCCGGGAACAGTTCGCGAAGTACATCTTCTCTGGAATACTCGACGACCACCCCAGCCTGCGAATCGGCTGGTTCGAAGGCGGGATCGCCTGGGTGCCTTGGGCTTTGCAGGATGCCGAGCATCTGGTGGCGTCGTATCAGCACATGTTCAATCGGCCCCTGGAGCATGACGTGCGCTATTACTGGGACAGCCACATGAGCGCATCGTTCATGGTCGACCCGCTCGGGCTGAAGCTGATTGATCAAATCGGTATCGACAAGGTGATGTGGTCGAGCGATTATCCGCATAACGAAAGCACATTCGGATATTCGGAGAAATCGTTGGCCGCCGTAGTCGATTCGGTCGGTGCCGAGGCCGCGGCGCGGATCGTCAGTGGCAATATCACAAAATTCCTGAATCTTTCATGACGACATTTTTGCCCTCACCGTCGTCTGCGCTCGACATCCCGGACGCGCCCGATCTTGATCGGATGCGTCGCGAGACCGGCGCGCGGCTGCGCGCGGCAATGGCCGAGCGCGGCGTGGATGCCTTGCTGCTGCTTGGAAACAACAACGTCGTCTATGCCACCGGGGTGAGCTGGCCGTTGGGTGACGCCGGGTTGTCTCACGTCGAGCGCCCGGTTGCAGTGGTGCTCGCCGACGACCCGCACCCGCACCTGTTCCTACCGTTCCGGGAAGGCGCCGCGTCGGAATCGGGGCTGCCCGTTGACCATTTGCACGGCCCGGTCTATCTGGAGTTCGACGAAGGAGTGGAGAACTTCGCGCGGTTTATCGAGGATATGGTCCCGGCCGGGGCGGTTCTCGCGGTGGACGAACTGACCGGCGCCATGCGGCGCGCGCAGCCACGACTCTTCCGGGCCGGCCGGCCGGCCGACGCCGCGCAGATTATCGGCGCCGCCAAGGTCATCAAGACCCCCGACGAGCTGGCCTGCATCCGGACCGCCTGCCGAATCACCGACGAGGCCATGGTCGACGTGCAGGCCGCGCTGGTCCCGGGAATTCGGCAGATCGAGCTGTCGGCCGGCTTCATGCGCCGGGCGTTCGAACTGGGCGCGATGGCCAGCATGCTCGAACCGATCTGGCAGGTGATGCCGGCAAGCAAGGCAGACGGGGTCTGGACCACCCACGGCGATTTGGCGTTGCCGCTGTTGACAACTGAGCGCGAACTGGTTGCCGGTGACGTGCTGTGGACCGATGTCAGCATCACCTACGCTGGCTATTGCTCTGATTTCGGCCGCACCTGGGTGGTCGGCCAACAACCCACACCGCGCCAGCAGGCACAATTCACCAAGTGGCGGGAAATCCTGGACGCGGTGCTCGACGTGACGAAAGCCGGCGCCACCGCGGCCGACTTGGGCAGGGCGGCAACGAAAGCCAATGGTGGCACCCGGCCGTGGCTGCCGCACTTCTATCTGGGTCATGGAATCGGCGTGAATGCCGCCGAAATGCCGATGATCGGCACCGATCTCGGCGACGAGTTCGACGAGAACTTCGTCTTCGAACCCGGAATGGTGGTGGTGCTGGAACCGGTGGTGTGGGAGGACGGCACCGGCGGATATCGCAGCGAAGAGATCGTCGTCATCACCGAGGAAGGCTGGATTCCGTTGACCGACTACCCCTATCACCCTTATGGGACGCGCTACGACGATGCAGAGCACCAGCGATGAGGTGGGGGCACCTCCCGCTTGCGGGGGAGAGTAGCGCAGATGGGAACTGAGGTTCTGCCTGACGACCGCGCACTGCGCGGGGGTCGCCGGGCCCGGGCGCTGGCCCAGATGGAAAACCACGACCTGGACGTCCTGGTGCTGGGTCGGCAGGCCAACGTGCGGTATGTCTCGGGTGCGCCGCAGCTGTGGGTGGCCGGGACCCGTCCGTTCGGGCCGACCTGCGTGGTCGTTCGGGAGACGGGCGCCATCCACCTGCTCAGCACCTGGGACGAGGGGGTTCCCGACGACATTCCGCACGAGAACCTGTACGGCATCTCCTGGAATCCGATGAACACCATCTCGGTGCTGAAGAGTATCGAAGGCGCGGTGACCGCCAAACGCGTTGGCAGCGATGCGCTTTCACCCGGATTCGCCCAACTTCTGCCGATGGCGTTCCCTAACGCGGAGCTGGTCGACGGTGAGCTGGCCATGCGCGCCGCCCGCCGTATCAAGACCTCCGAAGAAGTGGCGGCGCTGCGTGAGGCCATCCGGGTAGCCGAGGTCGGGTTGGCCGCGGCCGTCGCCGAGCTGCGACCGGGCGTCAGCGAGAAGACGCTGGCCGGCGTGCTACTGGAGGCGATGGCGGCCGGTGGGGTGAGCACGCCGTCGACCCAGGATGCCGCGTGGGTCACCTCACGCGACCACCCGTGGCGACGGGCGAGTGCCGACGGACGCGTCCAATCGGGTGATTTGGTGGCGTTCTCGGCGGGCGTGCTCGATGGTGGCTACACCGGTGAGGTCGGACGCACCTGGCCGGTCGGTGACCCCGACCGTGCCGCCGACCTGTATCGGCGATGGGATGCGCTGTGGCACCGGCTATATGAAGCATGCCAACCTGGTGTTCCCAGTACCGACCTGCTGTCCGCCTACCACGCGGCGGGCGAGCAGCTGCCGCCGATGCCGATAGCCCGGGGCCTGGGTATGGGATTCGACCCGCCGGTAGTTTCGCAGCACTTGCCGGCGACCGCCGCCGAGGAGCGACTGGAGGCTGGGATGGTGCTCGCCGTTACCGGTTATGTCTGGCAAGAAGGCGTCGGCGCGATATTCGGGCGAGAGGCGGTGTTGATC
>NZ_JBATXN010000664.1:0-11044 GCF_049673265.1 Mycobacterium sp.
TGTTGAGGGCGGGAGATGCGATGCTATCGCTGATGGAAAACCTCTGTATTCACCCCAGCCGAAGGATTCCCTGGCTACAACCGAAAGTCCTTGGCACACCAGACCTCAACGACGCGCACGCAACCGCAGCCTGAACCGGACGACACCGATGAGAACAGCGGCCAACACCACCAGCATGCCCATGTCGAGCAGCCATGCTCCCGGAACATGACGCCACAACCGGTCGGCGGGCAGCGCCGCCTCGATGTTGTTCAGATCGACGGTCGACGCCGCGGCGGCGAAACCCCAACGAGCCGGCACCAGCCATGAAATCTGGTCGAGCACCAGCCGCCCGGTCACCGGAATCAACCCGCCCGCCAACACCATTGACACCATGATGGTCACGACAAGCAACGGCAGCACCTGCTCAGTCGAACGGGCCAATGACGACAGCGCCAGCCCCACCATCGCCGAAGCAACCGCCGTCGCAGCCAGAGTGACCCACAGCTCAATGACGCCGGGCAGAATGCCGCGGCCCAACAACACCCCGCCGTGCGACGGTGCGCCTTTGCCGACCGCCATGATGACCACCATCAGCGCGGTGTCGATCAGCGCCGCAGCGCTAAAGACAAGGACTTTAGCCATTAGGTAGGCCGACGCCGACAGTCCCACGGCCCGCTCGCGCTGGAAAATCATCCGCTCTCCGACCAGATCGCGCACGGTCAGCGCAGTCCCCATGAACACCGCGCCGATGTTGAGCAGGATCAGGATGTCGATGGGCTCCTCGGGCTGGCTCGGGCCTGCAGTTCCGAGCCCGGTGCTGCCGGGTACCGCCAGCGACAGCACCCCGAGCACGAATGGCAACAGCGCCAGGAACGCGAAGTAGCCACGATCGGCAGTGATCAGCCGGGCCTGACGACGCGCCAGCGTCGCGACCTGACGCCATCGGTTGGTCTGCGGCGGTTTTCCCAGCGGCGCCGCGCCCGCGGTCGGCGATGGCCGTCTCGGTGAAGCGGGGTGGCGCGCCAAATACGCCCGGTGCACGCCGTCGGGGTCGGTGCTGACCCGCGCGAAGATGTCGGCCCAGTCGATGCTGCCCATCGCCGCACCGATCTGCGACGGCGGGTCGGCGAAGGCGGTCTTGCCGCCAGGCGCGAGCAGCAGCAGCTGGTCGCACATGCTCACGTAGGTCAACGAGTGCGTGACGACGATGACCACTCGTCCGGCGTCGGCGAGCCGGCGCAGCATCGTCATTACCTGCCGGTCCAACGCCGGGTCGAGCCCGGACGTCGGTTCGTCGAGGATCAGCAGCGACGGGCCGGTCAGCAGTTCCATGGCCACCGATGCTCGTTTGCGCTGGCCGCCGGACAGCTTGTCGACGCGAGTCTTCTTGTGCGGAGCCAATTCCAGCTCGTCGAGTACCCGCTCGACCACCTGGCGCCGGTCATCGGCCGACGTGTCGGGCGGCAGTCGCAGTTCGGCGGCGTAGCTGAGCGCCTGCTCGACGGTGAGCTGGCGATGCACGACGTCGTCCTGCGGCACCATCCCGATGCGCGAGCGCATCGAGGCGTACTCGGCGTGCACGTCGTGCCCGTCGAAGGCGACCAGTCCGGCGCTGCGCGACATCGCACCGCCAATTAGCTTGACCAGCGTGGATTTTCCAGCGCCGGACGGCCCGATCACCGCGCTCAGTGTCCCGGGTTTGGCGGTGAAGGACACATCCTCCAGCAGCTGGCGCCCGTCGACGGTCAGCCCCAGTCCGTGGACGGTGAGACCGCGGGTACGGGCCGCCACAGGCTGCGGCACAAGCGTTTTGCCAGTCGCAAGCAGGTCGGTATTGCCGATTGTGACGACGTCGCCGTCGCGCAGCATCGCGCGCGTGATCAGGGTGCCGTTGACGAAAGTGCCGTTGCTGCTGTTGTTGTCGCGGATTTCCAGACCGGCCGGCGTTGATACCAGCACCGCGTGCACGCGGGAGGCCAGCGCGTCTTCCACGACGACCGAGTTGGTTTTGGCGCGCCCGACCGTCACCAAACCCGACGATCCCCCGGTCCGCGTCGGAACCGGACGGCTCGGCTGCGTTCTGATTGGACGAGCCGGCGGCGGGGTCACCGGCCGGAACGCGGTCGTCTTCGGGCTTGCGTCCGGGGGCCCATCTGGCATCCGGTCGAGCGTCCGCGGATTGCGCGGTCCCGAAAACGTCGGCGCTTTGGCGACCCGGAATGTCAACTGTGGCCCGCGCGGGCTGCCCAGCGTGATGCTCAGGCGGTCGCGGATGGGCACCACGTTGGCGCGCGAACCGGAAACGTAGACGCCGTTTTGGCTCTTGTTGACGACGACCCACTGGTCGCGGTCGAATCGCAGGATCGCATGCACCCGCGATATCAGCGTGAGGTCGCCAGGATTGAGGTCCTGAAAGCGGATGTCGCAGTCGCGGTCGCGACCCACGAAAACATCCCGGTCGGCTGGAAACGTGTACATCGCCGATCCGAGCCACACCGTCAGAGGGGGCGCACTGACGTCGCTCGCCACGGCGAGCTTGGTCGTATCGCCGTCCGACGGCGTCCGGCTGCGATCTGTCGGTGCCATTCCTGCCTTCTATACCCCTGGATCCTGTGCGCGACGCTTACGAACATATAGCCGCAGCCTGCAACGACAGGTGCCGCGTCCGCGCGGTGACCGGATCGCAGCTAAACCTTTACTTGACGGCGGTGATGCTCGGCGTCGACGATGAAACGGTGCGCCGACTGCTGGGTTCGCTGTGCGCTACGGTGTGCACTACCTATGTCGCCCTGGCCGCAGCACCAACGGGTGGTGCAGTCGGCGCACCCTGGTTTGCCCCTTCGGTCGGCAACGCGACCCAAGTGGTTTCCGTTGTCGGCGTTGGCGGTTCGAACGCCAAACTCGATGTCTATCAGCGTGGCTCCTCGGGCTGGCAGCCGGTCGCGGCCGGCATACCCGCCCACATCGGATCTGCAGGTCTTGCGCCGCAAGCCAAAAGCGGATATCCGGCTACCCCGATGGGCGTCTACTCGTTGCCGTTCGCATTCGGGACCGCGCCCAATCCCGGTAGCGGACTGAAGTACGTGCAGGTCGACTCCAACCACTGGTGGAGCGGCGATGACAACAGCCCGACGTTCAACACGATGCAGGTCTGTCAGAAAGCTCAGTGCCCGTTCGATACCGGAGCCAGTGAGAACCTCGAGATTCCACAGTACAAACATGCCGTGGTGATGGGCGTCAACCCCAACCGCGAGCCAGGGAAGGGCGCTGCGTTTTTCTTCCACACCACCGACGGTGGTCCGACCGAGGGGTGCGTGGCGATCGACGACGCGACGTTGGTGCAGATCATCCAGTGGCTCAAACCCGGCGCCGTCATCGCGATCACCCAATAACGCTAAGCCACAGAGTAATTCAGGCCAGAGCGTTACCTGGACTCAGCTTGAAGTCGAGGTTCGCCAACGACATCGTCGCTTCGTAGGTCCGGTCATATCCCGTCGCGCTGATCCGCCATCCGTCGGCGGTGCGGCGGTAACGGTCGCGGTAGAACCCCGCACCGATCAGCATGAAGTTGAACTCCGCCACGATCACGCGGTCCTGCAGATACCAGCGGCCGGTCGCCTCATCACCGGTCACGGTGATCTCCGGATGAGTCACTCGGTGCTCGGTGATGACGCCGGGCCCCAGCGACGACCGCATGAACTCCACTAGGTCGGCACGGTTGGTGAAGTGGTGCTCCTCGCCCAGCGACGCGGCGTAGTCGCCTTTGACGTCGTCGGTCAGCGTGTCACCGAACTCGTCCCAGTGTTTGGTGTCCAGCCCCCACATGTAGCGGTACTTGACCTGTTCGATCGCAGTGACGTCGGCTAAGTATGCGGCGTGATCCTGTGGGCTCATCTCGTCATTGCAGCACACGCCGGCAGGTATTCTCCGGGCAGCCGGGCTATCCTCGGCCATCAGCAAGCGCCCGGATCGAAACAAAGGACATACGCCAGCATGTTGAGCGCCGGTTGGGTCTTCGCCGGCTACCGAATTGAGCGCCTGCTGGGCGCGGGCGGGATGGGCACCGTCTATCTGGCCCGTGACCCTGACCTGCCGCGAAGTAACGCGCTGAAGGTGCTCAGCCCGGAGCTGTCTCGCGATCCGGACTTTCGCGCCCGGTTCGTTCGGGAGGCGGACGTGGCCTCCTCGCTGGATCACCCGAACGTCGTGTCGATCTACCGGCGCGGCGAGTTTGAGGGGCAGCTGTGGATCGCGATGCAGTTTGTCGACGGCTCCGACGCCGATGCCGCGCTGCGTGCGGGAACCATGACTCCGGCGCGGGCCGTGCACATCATCGGCGAAGTGGGCAAAGCGCTGGATTATGCGCACCGGCGTGGTGTGGTGCACCGTGATGTCAAGCCGGCGAACTTTCTGCTGTCCGGCCCTGTCGGGCCCGAAGAGCGGGTGTTATTGGGCGACTTCGGGATTGCGCGGGCCCTCGCCGACGTGGGACTGACCGTCACCGGATCAGTGACGGCGACGGTTGCCTATGCCGCGCCCGAGGTGCTGGCCGGCCAGCCCTTCGACGGCCGAGCGGACCTGTATTCGTTGGGCTGCACGTTGTTTCGGTTGTTGACGGGCCGGACGCCGTTTGCGACGACCAACGGGGCAGCGGCGGTGATGGCGGCTCACCTGCACGCCCCGCCGCCGCGGGTCACCGACGTGGTGCCGGGCTTGTCGACGCAGATGGACCAGGTGATCGCCGTCGGGATGGCCAAAGACCCGGCACAGCGGTTCAGTTCGGCGCGCGGTCTCGCCGAGGCGGCCGCTGCCGCCCTCAACGATCGGACGGCGCAGCTCACCGCTCCGTGGCAGCCGATCCCTCGTGGACAGGCGACTTCGTTTCCGCCTTCGCCGTTAACGCCGACGATGCCGGCCTCCTTCTACGGCCAGCAGGTCTTCACCCCGCCGCCGAAGCGCCGCCGCGGCGGGCGGATCGCCGCGGTGCTGAGCGCCGTCGTCGTTCTCGCTGCCGCGTCGGTCGTTGTGGTGACGTTGACGACGAAATCTGCTTCACACACTGCGGCGCCCCCGCCGACGTCGTCGACGACTAGCACGCCGACGACGACAGTCGAATCGGCGCCGCCTGTGGCCTCTGCGGCGCTCTCAGGCCTGCTGCTACGTCCCGAGCAGGTCGCCGGGATCGTCGGCGCCGACGCGTTGGTCCAAGAGTCGTTCGCCGACACCATGATCGACGATTCACAGAAGGTGGTTGAAAAGGACTGCGTCGGTGTCGCTGCGCCGGATCAACACTCCGTCTACGGCGACAGCGGATGGACCGGTGCCCGATCTCAAGCGCTGCGCAATGCCGGCGAAGGTCCTCGCGCGTTCGCCGTCATCCAGGCGGTGATCGCCTTCCCCACTGCCGATCAAGCCAAAAAGGTTGTCGCCGCGCAGAAATCGCAGTGGAACAGTTGCTCAGGCCACACGCTGACGTTGGTTTTTCCCACCCCACCGTCACCGCAACTGTGGACCATCGGCAAGCCGGAGGATGCCGACGGCACACTGCGGATGACGCAGCAGTTGAAAGACGGGGGAGGCATGAAATGCCAACGCGCGTTGGCTGCGCACAACAACGTCGCGATCGACGTCTCGACTTGCCGCTACGACGTGGTCAACCAGGCCGCTGACATCGTCAACGCGATCGCCGCGAAAGTCCCGCACTGAGGTAATGGCTGACCATATCGATCAGCGCACGTCGCTCGCGTTGCCAGTCGATCGAAGTGCCCACGATCATCTGCGCCAACACCACGCCACGCAGCGTCGCCCAAATCACCTCCGCCACACCCTCGTTGGAGGGGTCGTCGGTTATCAGCCTGCCGAGCTCGGCGATCGCCGCATTCATCTCCAGGAGGTGACGCCGTGACGACCCGCCCGGGCCGCCGCGGTTGGCCCGCAGGATTTCGAACGCCGCCATCGATGTCGGACTGCTGTAGCAACTCCACGCGGTGTCGACGACGACCTCGATGCGTTCGCGCAGCGGCAGTTCGCTGACGTCGGCCGAGGACAGGCTCTCCAGCAGCTTGGCCACACCGTCGTCGACGACGGCCATCAGCAGGCCGTTGCGGTCACCGAAGTGGTATTGGATCACTCCCCAGGTGACACCGGCGCGTTCGGCGACGTGCTTTGCAGTCGCAGCGGCGAATCCCTCTTCGACGATGCAGCGGACGGTCTCGTCGATGATCTTGGTCCGCGTGTCGTCCCCGCGTTTGCGCGGCGCGTTGGTCCGTCGAGTGGGCCTGACGGACCCGCCCGCTTTCCGGCCTGCGGTGATAGACATTGTTGACTTTATAACATAGTCCCGACTATTTTTGGGCGGTGAGTCAATCCCGCTATGCGCTGCTGTCCCGTCAGGAACTGGCCGTGCTGGTTCCCGAACTACTGCTGATCGGGCACATGATCGATCGCTCCGGCATGGCGTGGTGCATCCAGGAATTCGGCCGTGAAGAGATGGTGCAGATTGCCATCGAGGAGTGGGCGGGCGCCAGCCCGATCTACACCAAACGGATGCAGCAGGCGCTGAACTACGTGGGCGACGACGTGCCCACCATCTTCAAAGGCTTGCAACTCGACATCGGCGCACCTCCGCAATTCATGGACTTCCGCTACACCATCCACGACCGTTGGCACGGCGAATTCCAGCTCGACCACTGCGGCGCGCTGCTCGACGTCGAGCCGATGGGCGACGAGTACGTGTTCGGGATGTGCCACACCATCGAAGATCCGACATTTGACGCGACCGCGGTGGCGACCAACCCCCGCGCGCAAATGCGACCGATCCATCGCCCACCCCGCATGCCGTCGGACCGGCATCCGCACTGCGCATGGACCGTCATGATCGACGAGTCCTATCCGGCCGCCGAAAGCATCCCGGCGTTGGATATCGTTGCGCAAACCCGTGCTGCAACATGGAAACTCGATGCGATCGACCGCTCCGGCGAGGGGCTGGCCGACTATTCCGGCCCACTGGTCTCCGACCTCGACTTCGGCGCCTTCTCACATTCGGCGCTGGTGCGAATGGCCGACGAGGTGTGCCTGCAGATGCACCTCCTGTACCTGTCGTTCGCGGTCGCCGTGCGAGCACGAGCGGGCTCGAACACCGCGCTGGCCACCTCAGTGGGAACCCGCCAGCTGATCGGTTTGGCCGGGCTCGGCGCAGAGCGCATCCACCGAGCGCTCTCCTTGCCCGGCGGGATCGACGGCGTAGTACGGGTTTTCGAACTGCACCCGCTGTTCAACCCACGCGGATATGTCGAGGCCGAGACGTCCGGCAGGTTGCATGTTCGCAAGTCCCCGGCCCACGACGATGCCGCCTGGATCTCGTTGTGTTCACCAGAGTCGACCCAGCCGTTGGAGGCGATCGCCACCGCGGTGGACCCGCATATCGAAGTATCGGTCAACGGGAGTAGCACCGACTGGACCGTCGAGCTATCCGAAACCGACACGGCGACAACGGAGCTACCTGAGGTGTCGATCGCCAAGGTCAGCGGCGGGTCGACGTTCCAATTCCAGCCAAGGAAGTCGTTGCCGCTGACGGTGGTCTGATGCCGACCGGATCTGTCAAGACGTCGGCGGTATCACTTCGGTGACACAACCGCATCGAGCGCATACCGATCATGTTGTGGCCGCTCGCCGTAGCGTGGCCGCGGTTATGGTTGACGCTGGCCACCGACCGCTATCGACGAAGGTATTCACTTTATGTATGAGCCGTTGGGGTTATCGATCGGGACCACCAATCTAGTCGCGGTCCGCAGCGGGAAACCGCCCGTCTCTCGTCGCGCCGTGCTGACCCTATTTCCCGATCGCGCTCCGGAACTCGGTGTGCAGGATGACCCAAACGGCACCTTGCTGACCGGCTTTGTCGAACGCGCCGGTGGGTCAAGCGCTTTGACTACTACCGAAGGCTCCACCCATGACCCGGCGCTGCTGCTGGTGGAGGCGCTCGATGCGTTGATCACCACAGCCGGCGGCGACGCATCGACATCCAACATCACGATTGCCGTTCCCTCGCACTGGGAACCGCAAGCTCTGCGAAGACTGCAGGACGCGTTGTGCACGCATGCCGGGTTCGTCCGCGGAGGCATGTCCCCGCGACTGGTATCGGATTCCATTACCGCGTTGACGGCGTTGAACTCCGATGATCGCCTGCCCATCGACGGTGTGGTGGCGCTGCTGGATTTCGGCGCTGCCGGCACCAGTTTCACGCTGGCCGACGCCGCGGCCGGCTTTACCCCGATTGCCGACACGGTGCGCTACCCGGAATTCTCCGGCGACCTCATAGACCAGGCGCTGATGGTTCACGTGTTGGAATGCGTCGGCCGCGCCGATGGCGCCGATCCTGCCAGCACCGGCGTAGTAGGACAGTTCGGTAATCTGCGCGAAGACTGCCGGCTAGCCAAAGAACGGCTGTCCGATGAGACGCTAACCGAGGTGGCCGTTGAACTTCCGGGCCGGCGTACCTCCGTCCAAGTGACTCGGGCTGAACTGGAAAGCCTGATCGAAGCGCGGCTTAGCCGCGTCCTCTTGGCCTTCGATGACATGTTGCGGCGCAACAGAGTTCGCCGCAAAGATCTTGCCGCGGTGGCGATGGCCGGCGGCGTCGCCAAGACTCCGCTTGTCGCCCAGCGTCTTTCAACTCATGCTAAGACATCGGTGGTGACAGCCGTACAGCCCAGCCTCGCGATGGCGGTCGGCGCGGTGATGCTCTCCGCGCGCCAGCCGATCGAGCAGCGAGAGGACGCGCCCGAATCGACGACGATGGCGGCGATGGTGGGGGCGTCTACCGGCAGCTTCGCAGCGTCCACTGGCGGTTTCACCGCGTCGACCGACACGCTCGGCGCCGCCACCGGCGGCGTGCTCTTCGACGACCCCTCCGAGACGCTTCACCAGTTGGCCTGGTCAGAGGCGGACGATTCGGTCAACGAGCCGGTGGCTTACACGGGTGAGCCCTACGACGACGATGCCCGGGCTACGCCGTCGCAGCTGCTGCAGGTGCCGAAGTTTGAGCCGCCTCCGCGGCCGTCCCGCGGCAATCGGCTGCCGCAACTCGTCTTCGGAGTCGCTGCTCTGGTCTCGATGGTCGCGATCGGCGGGGTGGCCTTCACGCTGACCAGCTCCACCAGCCACCCGCCGGCCCCGGCGCCGGCCAGCACCTCGGCCGTGCCACCGCCCGCGCTACCAAGCTCCAACCCGCCGTCGCTGAGCCCATTGCCGCCACCGCCGCCGAGCCCAGCGCCGTCGGCCACCGTCGCGCCACCCGTCACCAGCGAGGCGCCGCCTCCGCCTCCGCCGCCGGTGACGACGACCTACCAGCCGCCGCCGAGCACCACGCAGCAGGCGACCAGCACTACCCCGACGACGACACCCACCACCCCGACGACGACACCCACCACCCCGACCACGACCACGCCGCCGCCGTCCAGCAGCACGACGACCAGCACGACACCGTCGGAAGTGATGACAACGACGTACTTGAGGCTCCCGTTCGTGCCGATGCCGATCCCGGTTCAGGTGCCGGAAGGGCAGGGCGGCGCAGCGAACCAGCCGCAGAGTCCGTACCAGCCGCAGAGCCCCTACCAGCCACAGAGCCCGTATCAGCCGCAGTATCCCTACGGGGGTCCTGGGTACTGACGGCCCATGGCCGTTGAATCCTTTGCGCCTACCCGGACCGCTTAGCGACGAGTAGGGTGGAAACGCCGGATCGGCCCGGCATATGCAGCGGCGTTGCGTTCTCAGCGCGCCAACCGGGAAAGTAACGCCGCATCCAAAAGTCGCGAAACTGTGGATGACGGCCGCGCGGCGCACTCCTTCGCCCAGACCGTCATTAGCGAAGGATTTGGAGGAGTAGTGGACATCGTTCTGGGTGTGTCGATGGCACCCAAGGTCGTCCGCATGGTGCTGGTTGAAGGCGAAAACGCCGACGGCGTGACCGTCGAAGCAGATGAGTTCGCCGTCGCGTTCGTGAACGGCTCGGCAACAACGGCACCGGCGCAAGTGATCGCCGCGATCCTCGGCACCCGTGAAGGCGCGGCCGAAGGTGGCTACCGATTGATGTCGACCGGTGTGACCTGGACCGAGCCGATCGACGTCGGTGTGCTGCAGGACGAGCTCGCGGCCCGGCAGATCGGCGGCGTCATGTTGGTCTCGCCCCTGCTTGCGGCAGCGGCGCTGACCCAGACGGTCGGCCAGGCAATGGGTTACGAGTCCACCGCCCTGCTATTCGTCGAGCCGGAAAGTGTGACCCTGGCCGTCGTTGAAACCGCCGGCGGTTCCATCGTCGATTTGCATCGACAGCATGTGGACTGGGCTAACCGCAGCGCGGAGGAGATTGCCAGGCTGGCCGCGATGGTCGCTGCGCTCGACGGGCGCCAGTCGCGCGCCGACGGCGTGTTCGTCGTTGGCTGCGGCGTCGACATCGTCCCCATCGTGCGTCGCTTGGAGCCGCTGGTCTCCATCCCGCTGAGCACATCCGAAGAACCCGACCTGGCGCTTGCCCGCGGCGCAGCGCTGGCCTCAGCAAATGCCCCGTTGTTCGCGTCGTCGACCGCTGCGCTGGCCTACGCGCAGGATCCCGGCACCGGCGAGGTGAACCCGCTCGTACCCGCATACGTCGACGTGTCCCTGAATGCCCCAATCGGTGACAGCCCCCTTGCCTACAGCGCTTTGGCGGACGAGGACGACGACGGCCTGCGCCGACACCGGCCATTCCTGCTGGCGGGCAGTGGGGTAGCGGCCGTGCTCCTGATCGGCTTGGTGGTGCTGCTGACTTCACTCGGGGCCGACGTCGCGCCGACGATGGGTCATGGGACCAGCCATGCCGCAAAGCCAAGTCCGACGAAACACCTGACGCCCCCGAGCGCACACACGCCTGCAGTGGCAGCGCCGGCGCCGGCGCCGCCACCATCGGCCGCTCCTCCTCCACCGCCTCCGCAAACCAACACGGCACCGACCCCGGTGGTGCACCAGTTACCGCAAGGCGTCGTGACGCCCGCGCCGGCCCGCCGGGCCCCGAGCCGGCCAGCAC
>NZ_JBATXN010000665.1:0-2475 GCF_049673265.1 Mycobacterium sp.
CGGTCGCTTTCCCCCGCCGCCGGGCTAGTCGTCGCTTGACTAGACATCAACCCTCAATTCTGGGTAAAGCTGGTAGTATTGGCCAGGTTTATGAGCATTACCCTGTATAAAACCAGCATGAGCCGAAGCTGTCAATGAATTCGCTCGATCCGGCTCGTCACCAGCAGCCACCGCAGTTACCCGCCCGCTGAGCCATTGAAGAGACTTTGAGGACCGTGAGGTTCAGCGGGGCCAGAGCTACAGCTTGACCTCGTTGAGCTGGCCCGTCGCGACGTCGAAGACGAACCCGCGCAACGACTCGTGCTTGGTTACGAACGGGCTGTTCTCGATGCGGCGCAGTGACTGGCGAACGTCCTCGGCCAGATCAGGGAAGGCCTCGGCCGCCCACGGGGGTTTGACCCCGGTTTCTTCTTGGATGGCGCGTTTGAAGTCGTCGTCGTGGAACGTAAGCATCCCGCAGTCGGTGTGGTGAATCAGGATGATCTCGCGGGTTCCCAGCAACCGTTGGCTGATCGCGAGCGAGCGGATCGCATCGTCGGTGACTACGCCACCGGCGTTGCGGATGACGTGCGCCTCGCCCTCTTTGATTCCTAGCAGACGGTAGACGTCCAGCCGGGCGTCCATGCACGCCAGCACGGCCACATGTTTGCTCGGCGGCAGCGGCAGCGGCCCCTTGAAGGAGCTCGCGTATTCGGCGTTATGGCCTAGGTAGTCATCGGTAACCGTCACGCCAATCTCCTTGTGTCACAGTGTCGTTTGCTGCACGGTCGCGACCCAAAGGGGTCAGTTTAACAATCGACGGACAGACTTTCACCGGTCCGGATCAGCCCGATCAGAACGACTCGGAGCGGTCGGCCGGTGTCGCAGCGGGAATGGATTTCGGCACCCACGCGGCCTAGCTGCGCCTTTGGCCCGTGCCCGCGCCGGCCCAGATCAGATCTTTTACCCTGGCCCCATGCGAGACAGGCAAGGCCGGCGGCCATGATCCGCTTCCTGCTACGCCGATTGCTCAACTACATCGTGCTGCTGGTACTGGCGTCGTTCTTGGCCTTCTACCTGGCCTCGGTGGCGTTTCATCCGTTGGACAGCTTCATCGAACGTCACCCCCAGCCGCCCGCCGAGGCGATCCACGCCAAAGCCGTCGAACTCGGCTTGGACAAGCCGATACCCATCCGGTACGCGGAATGGGCTGCGGATGTGGTCCAAGGCGACTTCGGCACCACGGTGACCGGCCACCCCGTCACCCAGGAGTTGTGGCCGCGGGTGGGGGTCAGTTTTCGGCTGGTGCTGATCGGTTCCCTGGTGGGCACACTGGCCGGCGTGGTCCTGGGCGCCTGGGGAGCGGTCCGTCAGTATCGGCTGAGCGACCGCGTGATCACCGTGCTGTCTCTCATCGTGCTGAGCATTCCGTTCTTCGTGCTGGCCGGCCTGCTCATCCTTGCCTCGCTGCGGGTCAACAACGTGGCCGGGGTGCGGATCTTTGCCTACACCGGGGAAACGTCGCCGATTCCGCCGGACGGAATCTGGGACCAGCTGGTCGACCGCGCTCGGCACATCGTGTTGCCGAGCCTCACGCTGGCCCTCGGCGCGGCTGCGAGCTTCAGCCGATACCAGCGCAACGCGATGCTCGACGTGCTCGGCGAGGATTTCATTCGGACCGCTCGAGCCAAGGGCCTGACTCGCCGGCGTGCGCTGTTCAAGCACGGTTTACGCACCGCGCTGATTCCGCTGGCCACTTTGTTCGCCTACGGGGTTAGCGGCCTTGTCGTCGGCGCGGTGTTCATCGAGAAGATCTTCGGCTGGCACGGCATGGGCGAGTGGGTGGTGCAGGCCATTCAGAGTCAGGACACCCACATCGTCGCGACTATCACGCTATTCACCGGTGCCGCACTACTATTCGCCGGACTGTTGTCTGACGTCATCTATGCGGCCCTTGACCCGAGGGTGCGGGTGTCATGACTCACCCGGGCGACGACGCGCTGATGACTCAAGAGGCCCCCACGGACACCACGCCCCTGCGGGTCGGCATCAAGCCGGCTACCTTCACCTCACGACGCAGCCTGGTCCTACGTCGCTTCGTCCGCAACAGACCCGCTGTGGTGGCGTTGGGATTGCTGGTGGTGCTATTCGTCGGCTGCTACGGGCTGCCGCCGCTGCTCCCCTACGACTACACCGCTCTGGACTACCACGCGCTGCTGCAGCCACCGTCGGTCAAGCATTGGTTCGGCACCAACGCGCTCGGCCAGGATCTGTTGGCCCGAACGCTGCGCGGCATGCAGAAGTCGATGCTGATCGGCTTTTGTGTGGCACTGATATCGACCAGCATCGCCGCCACCGTCGGATCGATCGCCGGCTACTTCGGCGGCTGGCGCGACCGGACGTTGATGTGGCTGGTGGACCTGCTGCTGGTGGTGCCCGGCTTCCTGATAATCGCCATCATCACTCCGCGTATCAAACAGTCGAGCAGCATGCTGT
>NZ_JBATXN010000666.1:0-1664 GCF_049673265.1 Mycobacterium sp.
GCGCTGCGCATGCATCCATCGCCACCGGACTACTATCATCCTTACCTGTCGATCGCCTATGCTTCGGTCGGAGCTTACGAGCGGGCGCTCGCGCACAGCCTCTCGATTCCTGTAGCCCTACCAGAGCAGTTCGCGTGGCGGGCTCTTGCGTATTCTGGGCTCGGCCGCGACGCGGAAGCGAGAACAGAGATGCAGCGTTTACTTGCCCACGCCGAAAAGCGATGGGTGGGAAGCCAGGCGTTTCACCCGGACGCGGCAGTGACATGGTTGGAGACAACGCTCCTCGTCGTCGACCCGAGCAAAAGAAGAAGTATAATGGAAGTGTTGAGTGTCAACGAGGCAACGCGTGGCAGTTAGAGCGGAGCCGGTCTGACCGGAATCGCGATTTGCTCTTCCGGCACGGGTCGATCGTGTGATTCATCGAGCTCCGGGGCAATCCGGAGTTTGAGATGAGCTGGCGGTCAGGTCGGGCTTATTCGCGGGATCTGCGGGACAAGGTGATGGCGGCATTCGATGCGGGCGAGCCTGCACGCGAGGTGGCCGAGCGCTTCGCGGTCAGTGTGTCGTTCATCTACAAGGCCGACCTGCGACGACGGCGGACGGGCGACACGGCGCCCGGTCGCCAGCGATGCCATGTACCGCTGCGACTGGAGGCGCATCGTGAAGCGATCCTGACCTACGTGGCGCGCCATCCCGACGCGACGATGGCCGAGTTGCGCGACTGGCTGGCCACCGAACATCAGGTGCGCGTTTGCCTGGCAACGGTCTGGAAGACGCTGGCCCGATTCGGCCTGACATTCAAAAAAAGTCGCTCCGGGCGGCGGAGCAGGATCGGCCCGATGTGGCCATCGCCCGCGACGCCTGGCGTGCCGCTCAGCCTCGCCTGAACCCCGAACGTCTGGTCTTCATCGATGAAACCTGGGCCAAGACCAACATGACACGGCTGCGCGGCCGATCGCGCAAAGGCACCCGCCTCGTTGCTGCCGCACCGCATGGACATTGGCGCACCAGCACCTTCATCGCCGGCCTGCGGCACGATCGACTGGTCGCGCCCGCAGTGTTCGATGGCGCGATCAATGGCGTCGCGTTCCGCGCCTATGTCGAGCAGGTGCTGGGACCGACCCTCTCCCGCGGAGACATCGTCGTGCTGGACAACCTGGCCAGCCACAAGGTCAAAGGGGTGCGCGACGCGGTGGAGGCACGCGGCGCCAGCCTGATGTTCCTGCCGCCATACTCGCCCGATCTGAACCCCATTGAGCCGGTCTTCAGCAAAGCCAAACACATCATCCGCAGCGCCGCCCCACGCTCCCGCGAGGCGTTGTGGAACGAGATCGGCGGCACCGTCGAGCGGTTCAGCCCCAACGAGTGCAGCAACTATCTCGCCAATGCAGGCTATCGCCGGTCAGGGTGATTCCGCTCTAGTGGTGAAAATCAGACGGATGAGTCTGGACGGAACGGCGGCTGCGTAGCGCGCCAGGGCCACAATGGCGGGCACCTTCCGTTGGATTCTATCCACTGGTACCCCCCGCGGCGGATGCCGCCTAATATCCGGGGGGCGGATTGCCCGGATAGGGTGGCGGCCCATAGGGCGGATAGGGCGGCGCCGCGTAGCGGGGTGCGGTCGCGGAATAGCCGCTGGGACGGCCCGGTACGAACACGTAGCC
>NZ_JBATXN010000667.1:0-23060 GCF_049673265.1 Mycobacterium sp.
ACAGCAACCCGCCAGCACCGCCATTAGGGTCTGCCATCGTCCCGGGGGCCCCATTGCCGATCAGGATGCCGCTGCCACCCATCTCGCTCCACAGGGTATTGAGCTGATTGTCAACCGCCGTGCCGAACGAGCTGTTGATCCAGTCTTGGTCGGCGGTGTGCATCGGGGTGTAGATGAACTCGTTGAACAGTTGAGCAAGGTCGGGTGAAGCCGCAGGATCGGCTGCAGGAAGCGCAGCAGGATCGAGCAACGAAGCCGCGGTCGCCGCGTTATCGCCGGCCAACGTCGGATCAAAGCTACCCATCAGGGCGCCCAAATCGGCACCCAGGGTGGGGCCAACGCTCGCGAGGGAATTGATGATGGGCTCGATGATCAGCTCGAACCCGTCGGCGTGGGCCGCGGGCGCGGTGGCCAACGGGCCCAGCCCGAACGCCAGAAACGCGCCGGCAGAGGTACTCAGACCGACTGCACGACGACGTGCCTTGGCATTGCGCGACCGGTGATTCCGCTTCGTGGAGCGCTGACGAGCCATTGCCCGACCTCCCGGCGATGTAGCCTCATCTGCAAAAAACTGTGATTTAGCTGAGTACCGTTAAGGGAACGCCTACACTGGGCGCGCTGTCAAGTCAAGAGGCTCACGCAAATCTGAGGAATGCCCGGCACCCGCCGTCGTTGCCGCGAGCAAAGTACTGCGCCGGCCAGCCAGCAATCAGTATGATCCGTTACCCGCGTCACCCATCCCGACGGCGGCATGACACCGCGGGAGCGCTAAGCGCGCTGGCTGTCACATCTGTCACCAGCACTATCGTCATGGGCTACCCGCTTCAGGTATTTCTCTGTACGACAGCACAACCGATCTGACCGGCGAAATCCAAAGCGCACCTCGGAGCAAACCATGCCAGCCACCAGAGGGCCGCGACGGCAGATCAGCCGACCCACGGCGGTTCGAGCGGGCACCCTCACCGCAGGGGAGGCCGGCCCTCAGCGTCCTCTAAGGCGTGATCCCAGATAGTCCACCACCGCATCGATGGCCACCCGCTCCTGTGTCATCACGTCGCGCTCCCGGATGGTCACGGCGTGGTCGTCGAGCGAGTCGAAATCCACCGTCACGCAATACGGGGTGCCAATCTCGTCCTGGCGGCGGTAACGGCGGCCGATGGCGCCGGCGTCGTCGAACTCCACATTCCAGCATTTGCGCAATTCGGCAGCCAGATCGCGGGCCTTGGGGCTCAGATCGGCGTGCCGGGATAGCGGCAGCACGGCAGCCTTGACCGGCGCAAGCCGGGGATCGATCCGCAGGACCGTGCGCTTGTCCATGCCGCCCTTGGCGTTGGGCGCCTCGTCCTCGTGGTATGCGTCGACCAAAAACGCCATGAACGACCGTGTCAGCCCCGCCGCCGGCTCGATCACGTACGGCACATACCGGGTGTCGGTGCCTTGATCGTAGAAGGACAGGTCGACACCGGAATGCTTTGCGTGCGTGGATAAGTCGAAGTCTGTCCGGTTGGCCACACCCTCCAGTTCGCCCCACGGATTGCCGGCGAAGCCGAACTTGTACTCGATATCGACGGTGCGGTCGGAGTAGTGCGACAACTTCTCCTTGGGGTGCTCATACAGCCGCAGATTCTCCGGATCGATGCCCAGGTCGACGTACCACTGCAACCTGGTGTCGATCCAATACTGGTGCCACTCTGTGGCGGTCGCGGGTTCGACGAAGAACTCCATCTCCATCTGCTCGAACTCACGGGTGCGGAAAATGAAGTTGCCCGGGGTGATCTCGTTGCGGAAGCTCTTGCCGATCTGGCCGATGCCGAACGGCGGCTTGCGGCGTGCGGTCGTCACCACGTTGGCGAAGTTGACGAAAATCCCCTGCGCGGTTTCCGGCCGCAGATAGTGCAGGCCCTCCTCGGTTTCGATCGGACCGAGGTAGGTCTTAAGCATCATGTTGAACTCGCGCGGCTCGGTCCACTGGCCCTTGGTGCCACAGTCGGGGCAGGCGATCTCGCTCATCGGCACCGAATCGGGATCGGCGATATCTTTCTTGGCCGCGTACGCCTCCTGCATGTGATCCTGGCGGTGCCGGTGGTGGCAGCTCAGGCACTCCACCAACGGGTCGTGAAACACCTCGACGTGTCCGGAGGCGACCCACACCTCGCGCGGCAAGATGATCGACGAGTCCAAGCCGACAACGTCGTCGCGGCCGGTGACCACCGCGCGCCACCACTGCCGTTTGATGTTCTCCTTGAGTTCCACCCCCAGCGGCCCGTAATCCCATGCCGACTTGGTGCCGCCGTAGATTTCGCCGGCGGGGTAGACCAGGCCGCGCCGCTTGGCGAGGTTGACGACGGTGTCGATGACGGACGCCACGAGGTGATTACTCCTGTCTTCGATGCGGGCACACTTCGAGCCTGTAGAGCATCCGTCATCGTAGCGATTAGCCGCCGAGCTTCTTTGACATGCGTGATCATGCATGTGACAGTGGAACCAGTATGTCCTCCTCAACCTCAACGGCAGCCGACGGCGACGAGCTGGTAGACCAACACCAGCACGGTGACGCGGTTGAGCTGCCCGCGCCACCACCGCGGGAAATCCTGGAAGCCGCGGGTGAGCTGCTACGCGCGCTGGCCGCGCCGGTGCGGATCGCCATCGTGCTGCAATTGCGTCAATCCCAGCGCTGCGTGCACGAACTGGTCGATGCGCTGGGTGTACCGCAACCGCTGGTCAGCCAGCACCTCAAGATCCTCAAGGCCGCGGGCGTCGTCACCGGCGAGCGGTCCGGACGGGAGGTGCTCTACCGGCTGGCCGATCACCACCTGGCCCATATCGTGATCGACGCCGTCGCGCACGCCGGCGAGGACAAGTAGTGACCACTGGCGAAAGGTCCACCCGGCAGCGGGCGGCGGTCGCGTCGCTGCTGGACACGCTCGACGAATTCCGGTCAGCCCAGGAAATGCACGACGAGTTGCGGCGGCGCGGCGAGAACATCGGCCTGACCACCGTCTACCGGACGCTGCAGTCGATGGCCGCGGCGGGCATGCTCGACACGCTGCGCACCGACACCGGCGAATCGGTCTACCGGCGCTGCTCGGAACACCATCACCACCACCTGGTGTGTCGTAGCTGCGGATCGACCATCGAAGTGGGCGACCACGAGGTCGAGGCGTGGGCGGCCGAGGTGGCCACTAAGCATGGCTTCTCCGATGTCAGCCACACCATCGAGATCTTCGGCACCTGCTCGGACTGCCGTAGCTAGGTTCAGCCCGTCAACACGTGACGGATCTCGGCACCCTTGTCGAGCACCATCAGGATCAGTGTGCGCAGCGCGTCGTCGCTCAGGCCGCCGCCCGGAAAGTTGTAGCGCAGCATCACATCTGCTGTTTTGTTCGAGTTGCGTTTGGCGGTCGCCTCGCCGACCTTTTCGACCAGTGCCACCGATCCCAACAGAGTATTGTGCGCCTGCTCGGCTACGCTGTCGCGAATCTTCTTGGTAAGCAGCAGATCCCACGCCACAATCTGTGTCAGCGATATCAGGTCGAGGTCTTCGGTGACGGTCACCACCCGCAACGACGCAATGGTGCCGTCGTGGCGCACGGTAAGCGCGCCGTCGGATTCTTCCTCGAGGGGCAACACCTCGGAAAGCACCGTCACCAAGCGTTCCTGCAGCGAAGGCATCTAAGCCGTCCCGAATCGTCGGTGCCGCGACGCGTACTCTTCGCAGGCCGCCCACAGATCACGGCGGTCGTAGTCGGGCCAGAGCTTGTCTTGAAAGATGTATTCAGCGTAGGCCGCTTGCCACAGCATGAAATTACTGGTCCTCTGCTCGCCCGAGGTACGCAGTAACAGATCAACGTCAGGAATGTCGGGGCGGTGGAGGTGTCGGGCAACTGTCGCCTCGGTCACCCGCTCTGGGTTCAGTCTGCCCGCGGCGGCTTCGCGCGCGATATCCCTTGCGGCCTCGGCAATTTCGGTACGGCCACCATAGTTGACGCAGTAGTTCACCGTGATGACGTCGTTGCGCATCGTCATCTCCTCTGCGATCGCCAACTCGTTGATGACACTTCGCCACAACCGTGGCCGCGAGCCCACCCAGCGAATCTTGACGCCCATCTCGTTGAGGTTTAGTCGCCGCCGTCGCACCACGTCGCGGTTGAACCCCATCAGGAAGCGCACTTCCTCAGCGGAGCGCTTCCAATTCTCGGTGGAAAACGCGTAGAGGCTGAGCCATTTGACGCCGATTTCGATTGCACCGCAGACGATGTCGATGACGACGGCCTCGCCCATCTTGTGGCCTTCGACACGGGTCATTCCGCGCTGGGTGGCCCAGCGGCCGTTGCCGTCCATCACGATCGCAACGTGGTTGGGCAGCTGGCTTGCGGGGATCCGCGGAGCGGCCGCCTTGGAAATGTGTTGTGGGGGCCGCCGGGGGCCGCCGGGGGGCGACGGCGGAAGCGCGGGAAAGACCACGGGCCAGGTGGACTTGTCGGGAAAGGTCGGGTAGTCGTCTGGGGCGGGCGGCAGCTGCGGGAAGTCAGCCGGCTTCTGGTTCCGCACCATGGGCCACATCCTGCCTGACCAGAGCTATGCGGCGGTCGGCGAGGCTCTGATAGACCTGGTCGACCCGGCCTGTCCGCTCGACCAGCGGCAACGTGCGCAGCTGCCGCTCCAGATGCCATTGCAGGTGGGCGGCCACCAATCCGCTGACGTGGCTGTGGGCCGAGTGCGGTGCGGTCTCCGCGGCCTCCCAATCCCCGTCGTGCAGCGCCGACATCAGATCCAGCACACCCAGCGGCGGTGTGGTCGCACCGGCGGGGCGGCAGAACCCGCAGACGCTGCCGCCGGCGGCGATGTGAAATGCCCGATGCGGGCCCGGTGTGCCGCAGCGGGCACATTCGGTCAGCGCGGGGGCCCACCCGGCGATGCTCATGGCTCGCAGCAGATAAGCGTCCAGCACCAACTCACGGGGTCGGCGTCCGTCGGCCACCGCCCGCAAGGCTCCGACCGTGAGTCGATGCAATGCCGGGGCCGGGGCCCGTTCCTCACCGGCGAGGCGCTCGGCGGTTTCCAGCATCGCGCATGCGCAGGTGTATCGGCCGTAGTCGCTGACGATGTCGGTGGCGAACGCGTCAAGCGAGACGACCTGCGTGACGATGTCCAGGTTGCGGCCCGGATGCAATTGCACGTCGATATGCGCGAACGGCTCCAGTCGCGCGCCGAACTTGCTGCGGGTACGGCGCACACCCTTGGCCACCGCGCGGACCAGTCCATGGTCGCGGGTGAGCATGGTGACAATCCGGTCGGCTTCGCCGAGCTTGTGCTGGCGCAGCACCACCGCACGGTCTCGGTACAGCCGCATAGATACCAGTTTGTCACCGCACTGCGACGAAGCCTCGCACCCGCGCCGATAATGTCTGTACCGATGACCGACGCCGCTACTCCCCGCTTTCCGACCCTGACCGAACAGCTCTACCAGTTGGCCAGCGGTGAGGTGACGTCCGACGAGTTGGTCCGCCGCTCGCTGCACGCCATCGACCTGAGCCAGTCGACGCTCAACGCCTTCCGGGTGGTGCTCACCGAGACGGCGCTGGCCGACGCTGCCGCGGCCGACAGGCGGCGTGCCGCCGGCGACCAGGCGCCGCTGCTGGGTGTCCCGATTGCGGTAAAGGACGACGTCGACGTCGCCGGGGTGCCAACCGCCTTCGGCACCTCCGGCCACGTGCGGCCCGCCATCCAGGACGCCGAGGTGGTGCGGAGGCTCAAGGCGGCCGGCGCGGTGATCGTCGGGAAGACCAACACGTGCGAGCTGGGCCAATGGCCGTTCACCAGCGGACCCGGATTTGGCCACACCCGCAACCCGTGGTCGCGCAAACACACCCCGGGCGGGTCGTCGGGTGGCAGCGCGGCCGCGGTGGCCGCCGGCCTGGTCACCGCCGCGATCGGCTCCGACGGCGCGGGCAGTGTCCGCATCCCGGCGGCCTGGACGCATCTGGTGGGCATAAAACCGCAACGTGGCCGCATCTCGACGTGGCCATTGCCGGAAGCGTTCAACGGCATCACGGTCAACGGCGTGCTGGCCCGGACCGTCGCCGACGCGGCGCTAGTCCTCGATGCGGCGGCCGGCAACGCCGACGGCGATCTGCACAAGCCGCGGCCGGTGAAGGTCTCCGACCATGTGGGTATGGCTCCGGGGCCATTGCGGATCGCGCTGTCCACCGGGTTCCCGTTCACTGGGTTTCCGGCCCGCTTGCATCCGGAGATCAGGGCGGCCCTGGCGGAGGTCGGCGAACGGCTTCGCCTGCTCGGCCACAGCGTACTTTCGGGCAACCCCGACTACGGGCTGCGGCTGTCGTGGAACTTCTTGTCGCGGTCGACTTCTGGGCTACTCGACTGGGCCGACCGGCTGGGTGACGGTGTGGAACTGGACACGCGCACGCTCTCGAATATGCGGATGGGTCGGGTGCTCTCGCAGTCGATACTGCGCGCCGCCCGGGCCCATGAAGCTGCCGATCAGCGCCGGGTGGGCTCGATTTTCCGCATTGTCGACGTCGTCGTTGCCCCGACAACTGCACAGCCGCCGCCGCTGGCGCACGCATTCGACAGATTGGGCGGGTTGGGCACCGACCGCGTGATGATCGCCGCCTGCCCGGTGACATGGCCGTGGAATGTGTTGGGCTGGCCATCGATCAACGTTCCGGCAGGCTTCACCTCCGATGGCTTGCCGATCGGTGTACAGCTGATGGGACCGGCCAACAGCGAGCCACTGCTGATCTCGCTGGCTGCCGAGTTGGAGGCACTCGGCGGCTGGGCGGCCAAACAGCCGCAAGTGTGGTGGAACACCGGCACAGACATGCCACCGGTTTCCAGCGACGCACTAGCCGATAGTTAACTCAAAAACCAAGCCGACCAAGCTGTTTGGGGTCACGCTGCCAATTCTTGGCGACCTTGACGCGCAAGTCGAGGTAGACCTTGGTGCCCAGCAGCTTTTCGATCTGGCCGCGCGCCGCGGTGCCCACTTCTCGCAGTCGGGCGCCGCCCTTACCTATCACGATGCCCTTCTGGCTGTCCCGCTCGACATAGAGAATCGCGTGCACGTCGATCAAATCGTCACGCCCCTCGCGCGGGTTGACCTCGTCGATAACCACTGCCAGCGAATGCGGTAGCTCGTCGCGTACGCCCTCCAGGGCGGCCTCCCGGATGAACTCGGCCATCAACATCTCTTCGGGTTCATCGGTCAGCTCACCGTCGGGGTAATACGCCGGCCCAGCGGGCAGTGCGGCGGCGAACACATCGATCAGCACATCGATCTGCTCACCGCTGACCGCCGAGACGGGGACGATCTCGGCCTCGCGGCCGTCAGTGAGTCCGACCAGTTCGCCGATCGCGGCCAACTGCACGGCCAACTTGTCCTTGGATACCTTGTCGATTTTGGTGACGACGACGACCAATATCGTTCTGGGCGCGACGGAACCGATCTGCTCGACGATCCACCGGTCTCCCGGACCGATCGCTTCGTCGGCTGGTATGCACAACCCGATCGCGTCGACTTCGGCGTAGGTGTCGCGCACCAAATCGTTGAGCCGCTTACCCAGCAGGGTGCGCGGCCGGTGCAGTCCCGGGGTGTCGACCAAGATCATCTGGAAGTCCTCGCGGTGCACGATGCCGCGAATCGTGTGCCGGGTGGTCTGCGGGCGGCTCGAGGTGATCGCCACCTTGGTGCCGACCAGCGCATTAGTCAGTGTCGACTTGCCGGTATTGGGTCGCCCTAGCAGACAGACGAAGCCGGAATGGAATTCGCTCACTGCATCTGACCATCGGAGTCGGCGCGGCTGAGCAACACCGTGCCGATCCGGACTCGCCCGCGATGGTCCGGGCCGCCCTCGGCATGCAACCGCAGCCCATGTGCCACCACCTCGGCGCCGGGCAGCGGGACCCGGCCCAGTTCCAGGGCCAGCAGGCCACCGACCGTGTCGACGTCGAGGTGCTCATCGAATTCGACACCGTACAATTCGCCGACGTCTTCGATCGGCAGTCGCGCCGATACCCGGAACCGGTTGTCGCCCAGATCTTCTACCGGCGCGACCTCGGCTGCGTCGTACTCGTCGGCGATCTCACCGACGATCTCTTCTAACACATCCTCGATCGTCACCAGCCCGGCGATTGCGCCGTACTCGTCGACCAGCAGCGCCATGTGGTTGCGGTCGCGTTGCATCTCGCGCAGCAAGGCGTCCAGGGGCTTGGAGTCCGGAACGAACACCGCGGTGCGCATGACCTCTGCGACGCTGGTGTCCCGGCCGCCGCCGGTCGCGTAATACCTGTGTTGCACAATATCTTTCAAATAAACAACTCCGACGATGTCGTCGACGTTCTCGCCAATCACCGGAATGCGGGAATGTCCACTGCGTACCGCCAGCGATATCGCGTGGTCAGCAGATTCGTCGCTTTCGATCCAGATCATCTCGGTGCGCGGCACCATCACCTCGCGGGCTGGTGTATCACCGAGTTCGAATACCGACTGGATCATCCGCCGCTCGTCGGCTGCCACCACTCCGCGCTGTTGCGCCAGGTCGACGACTTCCCGCAATTCGATCTCGGATGCGAACGGTCCATTGCGAAATCCCCGGCCCGGGGTCAACATGTTTCCCAGTACCACCAGCAGTCTGCTGATCGGGGCCAGCAGGACCGAAATCGTTTGCAGGGGTAGAGCTGCCACCAATGAAATGGTGTAGGCGTTCTGTCGACCCAACGTGCGCGAACCGACACCTATCACGACGAAGCTGATCACCACCATGGTCGCCGCGGCGGCGAACAACCCCCAATCTCGGCTGAGGCTCCGGTAGAAGTAGGCCGCCAGCAACACCGTCGCGCTGATCTCACAGATGATCCGCAGCAGCACCACCAAGTTGATGTACCGGGGGCGGTCGGTCATGACCTTGGCCAGCCGACCCGAGCCCGGCCGCTGGTCACGTACTAGTTCATGTACCCGCGCCAACGACACCGTGCTGAGTGCGGCATCGATAGCGGCGAACAGGCCGCCCAGACAGATCAGCACGATCGCGCCGAGCAGTGGAGCGGACCCATTCAACTGTCGAAATACCTTGAAATCGTCGAAGACCCTCTCGTGTGTTCTACCTGTGGCTTTACTGTCAAACCCTACGGCAAAGCCGACATGCTCAGTGTGTCTGAGCTACGCCGGAGACACATTCACCGACGATGTCTGGTCGGTGCCAAGAATGGTCAGCCCTTCTTAGCCATGCGCTGGCGGTGGGGATGGCGCCTGCGTCAGATTGACTTGGGCTCCGTGTGACGATACCGAATCGTGCAGCATGACCTGGGTCGGTTTCGTACCGGGCGGCACGTCGAATGCCAGCTTGAGGCTCACCTGAAGCCCTGGCTCGATGCTGTTGACGACGTTTCCGAACAGCGGCGGGACCATGAAGTTTGCCGAATACTCACGCCCAGTTCTGTCCTTCAACCTCTGCGCGGACCACTCGAAGAACTGCGCCTGTGTGCCGACGTTCCTGACCGCCACCGACACGATCTCATACACGCCTTGGGCGCGCTTGTCGGCAAAAGTCTGGGAGCTATTGAGTTGGGTGACGATAAATGCAAACTTCCCGTCAATGACTTCTTGCCCCATCCCGGCCGGTGCCGAGGTGGTTTGACCGAAGTGGCATGCTCCGACCAACGTTGCGGCCGCGAGCATGATTGGCAATGCGCTGAGGCGTCTCTTGCAATCGAAGAACACGCGGCCAAGCGTATTAGGTGTTGCTAATGCCGTGTCCTCGACGGCTCGCCGCCGGGCTCGCGGATCAACCAACGCACTGCGGCGAGCAGACGCAGCTCGTTGTCGGTGGTCTCCCGGTCGCGGGCATGCGGCCGACCATAACGACTGGCCGCTTGCGCGCAAGTTATCTCGGGAAACGTTCACTAGAAGTTCTCCTAACGCGTACGGGTTCGGAAAAGCGCCGAGCGCTTCGCCAATCTCGTCGTCGTCGGAGCAGGCATCGTTACGCCCCATCAACCGCTGAACTTCGACCCACAGCGCGCGCGTTCGACCTCCTTCGGCAGGTCAGCGGACAGCACAAGCTCGGCCTAATTGTCGAAATGCCGTGATTTGTCCAGCAACCGCTGGTCTCTCGCACTCTGGCGCTCATGGTGATACGCGTCGACTTGGTCGGCGACCCACTCTTCGAGCAAGCGCCCCTGCAGGGCGAACATCTCTTTTTCTTCGTCGGGCTCGGCGTGGTCATACCCCAGCAGGTGCAGCACACCGTGGATTGTCAACAGCGCCAATTCATGGCCCAGCGAATGGCCGGCGGCCGCGGCCTGCTCGGCGGCGAATGCCGGGCACAACACAATGTCGCCGAGCATCGCCGGACCGGGGTCCGGGGCGTCGGGACGGCCACCCGGCTCCAGCTCGTCCATCGGGAAGCTCATCACGTCGGTCGGGCCGGGCAAATCCATCCACCGCATGTGCAGATCAGCCATCGCGGCGGTATCCAATAACACCATCGACAGCTCGGCCGCCGGGTTGACGTCCATGTTGGCGATGACGAACTTTGCGACGCTGATCAATTCGGATTCGGAGACGTCGATGCCAGATTCGTTGGCGACTTCGATACTCACGGCGTTGTCACCGACGGCTGCGTGTGCTCGACGCCCGCCGCGCCGCCCGGTTCATCGTCAGACCCGGTTCCTCGTATCGTGCGTAGGCGTCGACGATTTCGGAGACCAGGCGGTGCCGTACCACGTCGGCGCTGGTCAACTCCGCGACGTGAATGTCGTCGATGCCGTCGAGGATGTCGACGGCGGCTCGTAGTCCAGACCGGTTGCCGCCCGGTAAGTCGATCTGCGTAATATCGCCGGTGACAACGACTTTCGAGCCAAACCCCAGCCGGGTGAGAAACATCTTCATCTGCTCGGCCGTGGTGTTCTGCGCCTCGTCGAGGATGATGAACGCGTCATTCAGGGTTCTTCCCCGCATGTAGGCTAGCGGTGCGACCTCAATTATCCCGGACGCCATCAACTTTGGGATCAATTCGGGATCCATCATGTCGTGCAGCGCATCGTAGAGCGGACGGAGGTAGGGGTCGATCTTCTCGCTCAGCGTGCCGGGCAGAAAGCCAAGCCGCTCACCGGCTTCCACCGCAGGACGGGTCAGGATGATGCGCGTGACGTGTTTGCGCTGTAGCGCGTTGACCGCCTTGGCCATCGCCAGGTAGGTCTTGCCGGTCCCGGCCGGGCCGATGCCGAAGACGATGGTGTGGGCATCGATGGCGTCGACGTAGCGCTTCTGGTTGAGGGTTTTGGGCCGAATCGTCTTGCCGCGCCGCGACAAGATGTCCAGTGTCAGCACCTCGGCCGGGGACTCGTTGCCAGTACCGACCAACATTGCCACACTGTGGCGCACCACCTCCGGGGTCAACGGCTGGCCGCCGGCGACGATCGCGATGAGTTCGGAGATCACCCGTTCGGCGAGCGCGACATCGGCGGGCTCACCGGAGAGTGTCACTGCGTTGCCACGCACATGCAGATCTGCCGACAGAATGCGCTCGAGTGAGCGCAAGTTTTCGTCAGCGGAACCGAGCAGGCCCACGACGAGGTCGGGCGGAACGTCGATGCTGCTGCGCACCGGAGTTATCGATGAGTCAGCAGCGCTGGTCTCGCGGGGCGTCACGTGGTTTCTGATGCCTGCTTTCTGCGGTTTGTTCAGCGGGTTAGCTCCTCGAGTCTACCGCCGCGTGGTTATCCGCCCCAATAATTGCCGTTCGCGGACCGGACGGCACGCATAAGGCTGGCCTGCAGCGGGAATATCGGCTTTGATGAAGCTTCGGTATCTAGAATTCCTTCGCGCGGGATGGGGCGCGGTGTTGCTTGCCGCCCCGCGTGCCGTGCTCACCGAGATGCGAGGTGTGCAGGTCGACCGCAAGGCGATCGTCGTGACACGCATCTTGGGTGGGCGCCAGCTTGTCCAAGCGATGTTGTCGGGAGTCAGGCCTTCCCCGGAGATCCTGGCGGCAGGTGTGTGGGTAGACGGAGTGCATGCGCTGACGGCATTTGGGTTGGCGCTGGGTGATCGCCACCGGGCGCGAATAGGCCTGGCCGACGGGCTCGTTGCGGCACTGTGGGCCGGCCTCTGTTGGCATAACTTGCGCACCGGAAAGACTCCGCCGGTCGCGCACGCGCGGCGTCGGGATCAGTTAGCGCGCATAGTTATTGGGGCACTTCCGGGTGGTGGTCGGCTAATGGCGGCGGCTTCACGGGCCCGCGTCGCCGGGCGGATGCCACCGCGGCGTTAGCACACCCAGCGCGCCAAGCGCGACCGCGGCCGCCGTCGACGTGCGCAGCACCGTCGGGCCCAGCCGGACGGCCACGGCACCGGCGCCGGTCACCGCGGCGAGTTCGTCGGGAGCGATACCACCCTCCGGGCCTACCACCAACATCACCGACTTCGCTTGCGCCAGGCCAAGATCCGACAGCTGATCGGTAGCCGACTCGTGCAGCGCCAGCACGGTGCCTCCCGACGCCACCACGTCGCCGATCCGCTCAGTAAGCGTTGCGATAGACAGCACGCCGTCGACCGACGGGATGTACGCGCGACGGGATTGCTGCGCCGCGGCCCGAGCGACCGCGCGCCAGCGCCGCAAACCCTTTTCGGCGCGGGTCCCCTCCCAGCGGGCCACACAACGCGCGGCCTGCCAGGCCACCAACTCGTCAGCGCCGGCTTCGGTAGCCAACTCGATGGCCAATTCCGAACGCTCGGCCTTGGGCAACGCTTGTACGACGGTCACCGGCGGCCGCACCGGCGGTACCCGCCAACGGTCAGACACCCTGGCCTGAAGTCCGTCGCGGTTAGCCTGCTCGACCACGCAACGCGCCAAGCCTCCGGCGCCGTCGCCGAGCAGGAGCTGTTCGCCGCGCCGAATGCGTCGCACGGTAGCGGCGTGGAAGCCCTCGTCGCCCTCCACGACGGCCAGCTCACCCGTCTCGGGCAGCGCGTCAATATAGAACAGCCCGGGCAATTAGCGCCCGGTAAAGGTCTCACGCAGCCGGCTGAACAATCCGCCGTTGGCGGCGGCATGCGTCGACCGCACTTCGGCCACGTCACGGTTGCGGTGGCTCTTGAACTCGCGCAGCAGTTCGGTGTCGCGGTTGTCGAGCCGATCGGGCACCACCACCTCGACGTGCACGTGCAAGTCACCGCGGGTACCGGAACGCAGGTGCGGCATCCCGTGGCCGCGCCGGGTCGTGACCGAACCGGGCTGGGTCCCCGCGGGGATGGTGATCTCAGTCAGGCCGTCGAGGATGGCGTCCACGGTGACCGTGGTACCCAGGGCCGCATCGACCATCGGCACCGAGATCGTGCAGTGCAGATCGTCGCCGTCGCGCACGAAGATGTCATGGGGCTGCTCATGGACCTCGACGTACAGGTCACCCGCCGGCCCTCCCCCGGGTCCGACTTCACCTTGCGCGGCCAGCCGCACCCGCATTCCGTCGCCGACGCCGGCGGGGATCTTCACGGTGATGTCCCGACGGGCCCGAACCCGTCCGTCGCCGCCGCACTGGTAGCAGGGATCAAGAATGACTTCGCCGACGCCGCGGCAGGTGGGGCAGGGTCGCGACGTCATTACCTGACCGAGCAGGGAGCGCTGCACGGTCTGCACCTCGCCGCGACCACCACAGGTGTCGCACGTCACCGGGGCCGAGTTGCCGTTGGTGCCGCGGCCCTGGCACCGGTCGCACAGCACCGCGGTGTCAACGGTGACATGCTTGCTGACGCCGGTCGCGCATTCGGTCAGGTCCAGCCGCATCCGCAGCAACGAGTCCGAACCGGGACGGACACGTCCGGTCGGTCCGCGCGAGGTTGTGCCCCCGCCGAAGAAAGCCTCAAACACATCACCCAAGCCACCAAAGCCGCCGAAGCCGTTTCCGGCCGATGCCGCGTTCTCCAGCGGGTCGCCGCCCATATCGACGACGCGTCGTTTCTCGGGGTCGGAAAGCACCTCGTAGGCGACGCTGATCTCCTTGAATTTCGCCTGCGCGACCTCATCGGGGTTGATGTCGGGATGCAGCTCACGTGCCAGCTTGCGATAGGCGCGTTTGATGTCCGCATCGCTCGCGTTCTGGCTCACGCCGAGCAGACCGTAATAGTCGCGTGCCACGCCTGACCTTTCTAAGCCTCTTTAGAGGAAATTCTGCAACGAGTGCGCGTTCATCGCCCACCCAGCACTTCACCGATATACAAAGCAACCGCTGCGACACTAGCGATAGTTCCCGGATAGTCCATTCGGGTGGGCCCGAGCACACCCATACCCCCGTACACGGTGTCGGTGGTGCCGTAGGCGGTGGAAACCACCGATGTGCCCACCATCTGCTCGGCCTCGGTTTCGTGCCCGATGCGCACGGTCACTTTGCCGGCCTGCTGCTGCGCGGCCAGCAGCCGCAACACGACGACCTGCTCCTCGAGGGCTTCCAGGATCGACCGCAGCGAGCCGCCGAAGTCGGCGGTATTGCGGGTCAGGTTGGCGGTGCCGCCCAGCAGCAGCCGTTCCTCGCTGTGCTCGACCAGCGACTCCAACAGCACCGTCGCCGAGCGTCCGACAGCGTCGGACAGGCTCTTGGACTGCCCGGCTCGGCCGTCGAGCTGCGCGGCAAGGTCCGCGACCGCAACCGATGCCGCTGAAAGCTTCTTGCCCTCCAGCGCTTGGCCGAGCATTTCGCGCAACTGGGACAGCTGGTGGTCGTCGATGACATCTCCGAGTTCGACGAGCCGTTGGTCGACCCGGCCGGAGTCGGTGATGACGACCATCAGCAGGCGGGCCGGCGTCACCGCGATTACTTCGAGGTGCCGCACGGTCGACGTCGACAATGTCGGGTACTGCACGATGGCCACCTGGCGGGTCAGCTGCGCGAGCAGCCGCACCGCGCGTCGCAGCACGTCATCGAGGTCGACGCCGGACTCCAGGAAGCCTTGGATAGCACGTCGCTCAGCCACCGAGAGCGGCTTGACGTCGTCGAGCCGGTCGACGAATTCTCGATAGCCCTTTTCCGTCGGAACCCGACCGGAGCTGGTGTGCGGCTGGGTGATGTATCCCTCGGCCTCGAGTACGGCCATATCGTTGCGGACGGTGGCCGATGAGACGCCGAGGTTATGGCGCTCTACCAGCGATTTCGATCCGATCGGCTCCTTGGTGGAGACGAAGTCGGCGACGATCGCGTGCAGCACCTCAAAGCGACGCTCGTCGGCAGTTCCCATCCCTATCCGCCTTTCCAACCTGGTCCATTTTACGGTGATCACCAGCCGCAATTGCTTACCGCACCCACAGCCAACCAACCGTCGCCCCGGCTGGAGCTATTGGCGCGCCTCCTCAGCGGGCCGTTCCGGCCCGCATCGTCACCGCGCTAGCCTCTTCTGGATGATCTTCAAGGGCGTGCGAGAGGGCAAGCCGTACCCCGAACATGGGCTGTCCTACCGAGACTGGTCGCTGATTCCGCCGCGGCAAATCCGGCTCGACGAGATGGTCACGACTACGACAGTGCTGGCGCTGGATCGCCTGCTGTCGGAGGACTCCACGTTCTACGGCGACCTGTTCCCACACGCGGTGAAGTGGAAGGGCATCGTCTATCTCGAGGACGGCCTGCACCGCGCGGTGCGGGCGGCGTTGCGAAACCGCACGGTACTGCATGCGCGGCTACTCGATTTGGATGCAGTCGCCCCTCAGGGCTAGCCCCCGGTCACGTTCTTGCGCCGGCAGGTGTCGAGGTAGGTAAGACCGCTTTTGGGAGGAACCCCATGCCACGAATCACCGGAGTATCGGATCGCGACGCCAACCTCGGCACCAAGATCGCCTTCTTTTTCACCAAGCGCCACTTCAAGCGCATGACCGGTGGCGAGACCCCGGCAATGCTGGAGCCGTTGCGGATGTATGCCTATGTTCCCAAGCTGCTCAGTGCAATCGGCCGCCTGGAGCTGGCCGAGTCGAAGATCGACATCCTCAGCCCACGCGAACGTGCGCTCGCGGAATTGAAATCGGCGACGACGGTGAGCTGCGAGTACTGCATCGACCTCGGTTCCCAGATCGCGCGCAGCTGGGGGCTCACCGACGAGGAATTGCTGGCGTTGTCCGACTACCACACCGCAACCTGCTTTTCCGACGTCGACAAGCTGATCCTTGAATACGCGACGGCGATCACCCGCACACCGGTCGAGGTGAGCGACGAGCTATTCGACGCGCTGCGAGCACATTTCGACAATGCTCAACTCGTCGCGCTGACCCACATCGTCACACTCGGCAACCTTCGGGGCCGGTTCAACCTGGCGTTGGACATCGGGTCGTCCGGTTTCAGCGAGGGAAGGGTGTGCGCATTGCCGGACGTCGGGCGACGGTGACTGCAGACGCGGAGCTGGCAACACGATTCCAGGCAGCCCGGCCACACCTGGGCGCCTTGGCCTACCGGATGCTGGGTTCGGTCGACGACGCCGAGGATGCCGTGCAGGAAACGTGGCTGCGACTCAGTGGGGGCGACACCGAGGAGATCACCAACCTCGACGCCTGGCTGACGACTGTGGCGGCACGGATCTGCCTGAACATCTTGCGGAGTCGTCGGGCGCGCCCCCGCGAAGAGCTTGTCGCCCGGGTGCCGGATCCCATCGTCGACGCAGTCGGCGAAGTCGACCCCGAACACCAGGCGATGCTGGCCGACGCGGTGGGGCTGGCGTTGTTCGTCGTGCTGGACACCTTGGCGCCACCCGAGCGGCTGGCGTTCGTGTTGCACGACGTCTTCGCCGTGCCGTTCGACCAGATCGCGACGATCGTCGAGCGGTCCCCAGAGGCCACCCGCAAGCTGGCCAGCCGGGCACGGCGGCGCATCCACGATGCCGCGCCCGACCCGGACACCGACTTGGTAGCTCAGCACGCCGTCGTCGACGCCTTCTTCGCCGCAGGGCGTGCGGGCGACTTCGACCGGCTGGTCGCTGTGCTGGACCCCGAGGTCTCCCTGCGCGGCGACTTCGGTCCGGGCGCGGCCGGGCTGAGCTCGGTGCGCGGAGCATCCGCAGTCGCCGGGCTAGCCCGAAATTACGCGGCGCCCGAACGAGAAGCCCGCCCCGCCGTTGTCAACGGCGCCGCGGGCGCGGTGATCTTTGTCGCCGACCGGCCCACCGCGATCATGGGATTCGTGGTCCGCGGTGGGCGGATCGCCGCGATTGACGTGCTGGCCGATCCGGAACGCCTCGCGCGGATCGACTTGAGCGCTCTTGCCGGCTAGCCCGTGGCTGCCTGCAGCAGCGCCTGTGCGGACTCCGGCGAGATCGCCCAGCCGCCTTGATTGACGAACGTGAGGTTCCGGGTGACCGGCGTCGGGAACTTCGGACCCCCGATGGCCACGTCGGCGGTGGCCGCATTTGGGCCGGCCGGCTGGATGTTCGTCACATCGTAGGACTGCGGGAACTTCCCGTCCCGGAACGCGTCTCTCAGCTGGTGGTCGGCAGCGCGCCCATCGTTGTCACTGAGGCCGCCCGCAACCAGACCGGTCTTGCTGTGGTAGTTCACGCCAGGATTGGTGAGGTTGGTGCAGAGGCTGGATATGTCGCCCGCGGTCGGCAGTTCCTGCCCGCCCGGCGGCGGGGGTGGCGGGTCCTGGGCAAACGGCACAGCAACGGCGACGGGCTGCACTTGCAATGCGGCCGGGTGGCCAGCGGCGAGCGACGTCGCGCCGGCAGCTGCGGCTCCAATCGCGGCGGCGGCTGCCACCCCGGTGACGAAAGTTTTCACGGTCATTACTGTCCCTTCGGTTTGGACCAGAACATCGGTGTCATTGTGCTGGTCACGGCACCGCCCGTGGCTGCACTGACGACGGCGTGTCGTCTCATTGGTTATACCCGGCCTGAATCCGCCATTCGGTGGCATCTTGCTGTTGGCGCCAGAATTCGTCGAAACGCCCCCCGGCGGCGAGCAACTGGTCGATACTGCCGTCCTCGACAACGCGGCCATCGTCGAGAAAAAGAACCCGGTCGGCGTGACGGATGCTGGCCAGCCGATGGGCGACGATCACCCGGGTACGCGATTGCGGATCGGCGGTGAGCGCGTCAACAATGGCGGCCTCGTTCTCGGTGTCCAGCGCGCTGGTTGCCTCATCAACCAGCAGGATCGGTGCGGGTTTGAGAAGGGCCCGCGCGATGCTGACCCGTTGACGTTCACCACCGGACAGCGCGGATCCGGCTTCGCCGACGATCGTCTCGGCACCGTCCGGCAGCCTGTCAGTGAGCTCGTCGACCCGTGCCAGCGCAACAGCGCGGGAGAATTGATTGTTGTCGGCGCCGGGGTCTCCCGCGAACACATTCTCTCGGATCGTCCCGTGAAACAGGTAGGGTGTTGGAACACCACACCGCTTGCCGCGCGCCGAGTTTCGGCATCGAGGGTTGCGGCGTCGACGCCGTCGATCAGGACACGACCGCGTGTGGGGTGGTGCAACCCGGCGATCAGCGCCAACACGGTGCTCTTGCCCGAACCGGACGGCCCGACGATCGCTGTCGTAGTCCCCGGTTGCAACGAAAAACTCACGCTGTCAAGGACCGCCGCATCTGCGCCGTCGTAGCTGAACGCGACGTCTTCGAACTCGATACGTGGTGCGCTGCCGTGGCCGCTCAGCGATCGGGTTCCGGCATCCATGACCGGTGCGGTCAGTACGGCCCGAATGCGTTCGAGCGTGGCACGGGTGCTCTCCAGGGCCGGCGCCAGCGCGCCGATCGTGGTGAAAGGCTCGAGATAGCGGGCGATTACGACAATCAGAGCGATCGCCGCAGCCACGGGCAGCGTGCCCGTCACCGTCAGCACGGTGGTCGCACCGGCAAGCAGGATGAGCGCCAGCTGGCTGGCCATGCTGAACAGCAGCTGGCCCGGAATCTGCATGCCCAATAACCGCATCGTCGCGCCATGCTGTGCGGCCAGTGCGTGGCCGACCAGACTTCGGGCCGGCTCGACGCGCCGCGGGCCGCGCAGTTCCGGGCTGCCGGTTACTGGACCGGCCGGACCGTGGACTCGATCCTGTCCGAAGCGGTGCGGCGGTGGCCGGCTCGTGTCGCGGTGCTCGACGGCGGCACTGCGCCCCGCCCGGCCCAGCGCTTGAGCTACGCCGAGCTCGATGAGCGCGCCGGCCACGCAGCGGCCGGGTTGACAGCGCTGGGGATCACGCCTGGTGATCGGGTGTTGCTGCAGCTGCCGAATGGCTGCGAGTTCGCAGTGGCGTTGTTCGCGCTACTGCGCGCCGGAGCGATCCCGGTGATGTGCCTACCCGGCCACCGGGCCGCGGAGTTGGGACACTTTGCCGCGCTCAGCGAGGCGAAGGCTCTGTTAATCCCTGATACCGCAAGCGGATTCGACTATCGCCCGATGGCGACGGCGCTTGGACAGGAACACCGCGAGTTCCGCCACGTTATCGTCGACGGCGATCCCGGCCCGTTCGTGTCGTGGTCGCAGGTGTGTGTCCACCCGGAACGGCATCCCGGACCGGGTGAGGCCGATCCCGGGTCGCCGGCCCTGCTGCTGGTGTCGGGCGGTACCACGGGCACACCCAAGCTCATCCCCCGTACCCACGACGACTATGCCTATAACGCCGCCGCCAGCGCCGAAGTCTGCGGGCTGACCGGCGATGACGTCTATCTGGTGGCGTTGCCGGCCGCCCACAATTTTCCGCTGGCCTGCCCGGGTTTGCTTGGCGCGCTGGCTGTCGGTGCGACGACGGTGTTCCTCACCGACCCCAGCCCGGAGTCGGCGTTCGGCGCCATCGCGCGCCACGGTGTCACCGTCGCCGCGCTGGTTCCAGCGTTGGCCAACTTGTGGGCGCAGGCCACTGAGTGGGAGTCGGTGACGCCAACATCGTTGCGGCTGCTCCAAGTTGGCGGCGCGAAGCTGGAAGCCGCTGACGCCCACCGGATCCGCACAGCCTTGACGCCGGGTCTGCAGCAGGTCTTTGGCATGGCCGAAGGTCTGCTGTGCTACACGCGACCAGACGATCCGCCCGAAATTGTCGAGTGCACCCAGGGCCGGCCGCTGTCTGCCGGCGACGAACTGCGGATCGTTGACGATGCCGGCCACCCGGTCCCGGACGGCGCCGAGGGAGAACTGCTGGTGCGGGGGCCGTACACCTTCAACGGATACTTCCGCGCCGAAAGCGACAACGCCCGCTGCTTCGACCCGGACGGTTTTTACCGCAGCGGCGACCTGGTCCGCCGACGCGCCGACGGCTACCTGGAGGTCACCGGGCGGGTCAAAGACGTCATTCACCGTGGCGGCGAGACCATCGGTGCGGGCGAACTCGAACAGCATCTGCGTGCACATCCGGCAATCTCGTCGGCAGTTGCGGTACCGCTGCCGGATCCTTACCTCGGCGAAAAGATCTGCGCTGCCGTTGTTTTCGTGGAACAGCCGGTCACGCTGATGGAATTGAACGACTACCTCGACCAACGCGGAGTGGCTAGGCACGCTCGGCCGGATGTGTTGACGCAGATGACCGCGTTGCCTACGACTGCCGTCGGCAAGGTCGACAAGAAGGCGATCGTCCGGCACTTGCGGCGATGACGATGGCTGGTGGCGTAGTGTCAAACATGAGCTGTTTCGTTGTCAGCTGTGGTCGACCGCCGTGAGCGGCTGATAGCCCCGGGCAATGTGATTCCTCCGTCGCCTCGCACTTGCGAGACCGTCGATGCCGATCGTGAAGGAACGCTACGTCCGATGACTTATCCACTGCGGCAGCGGCGCACAGACAATCTTGTGCGACTATGTCTATCTCGCGAGTTGGGCCGCGACATCGACGGGGCGTGGTGGCCACGCGCAGACCGCATCACGAACGAACTGCCTGGCCTGATTGCGACGCTGATACCCCTTCTTGGAGACATCACTTCCATCAACGTCAATTGGCCACCGTTACAACGGCCGCCTGACTTCAACTGGCCCGGCTGGGAACACAAGCGCCAGCACGTGATGACCCTCAGCGGCGGAGAAGCTCGCGCAAACCTTCTGATAATCCCGTACACAACCGAAAGTGCGCTTGCGCTGATGGTGCTACGCCGCGCTGCTGACCTGCCGATCGACCCCGTCGACCAAGCCAAACCGGCATTCGCTACCGCGTGCTCGATCCTGCAGGCCACCCTGCAACAGCTCGCCAAGGGTTTTCAATAGGGCCACCTTGCCGACCAATGCGCCGTCACGCACGAACGCGCCTAACGCCTCGCCCTCGCGATCGTTCTCGGCACGCAATCGTTGATCGACTGAGTTGGACGCGCAGCCGACCTTGCCATTGACCAATGTCACCATTTGATGTTGACTGAATCGCATGACGGACGCTGTGCCGGCCCGCGGATCGCTCCGCTCACGCAGTGCGGCCCTGGTCAGCACGTTGACATTGCGGCAGATCAGCGCGGCGCTGCCGCCCGAGCGGGCCTGGGGGCTATGGCTCTCCCGCCGGATCGTTGCCGGGATTATGGGCGCCTTCGGGCCGTCGCTGGCCGGCATCAGCGTCGAGCCGATTGACGCCCTGCAGCCCGATGGGCGTCGAGTCGTCGGCGAATGGGTGCGTGCGCCGGGGGCTGCGGCGCGACAGGGCGCTATCTACTTCGTCCACGGCAGCGGGTATGCCCTGTGCTCGCCGCGAACGCACCGACGGCTGACGGCGTGGCTATCGCAGCTGACCGGGCTGCCGGTATTTGCCGTCGACTACCGCCTCGCGCCACGACACCGCTTCCCCACCGCCGCCGACGACGTGCGCGCGGGCTGGGACTGGCTAACCCACCAGCACGCGCCGGAACACATTGTGATCGCTGGTGATTCAGCCGGCGGACACCTCGCGGTCGATCTGCTGTTACAGCATGACGTCGCCGTCACCGAACCCGCTGCGCTGGTCCTGTTTTCGCCGCTGATCGATCTCACCTTCGCCTCGGCCGCCGCTCGCGAGGCGCTGCGCCGCGACCCCGCGATTCGTGCTGTCGACGCCGCCCGGCTGGTCGGGTTGTACAGCGGCAGCATCGATCCCGCGCATCAGCGCCTGAAACTCGATGTTGTCGGTGGGCCTGTGCTACCTCCGACACTGATCCAGGCGGGTGGCGCCGAGATGCTCGTCACCGATGCGCGGCACCTGGCCGCCGACATCCGAGCCGGCGGCGGCAGTTGCGAGCTCCAGGTGTGGCCGGATCAAGTGCACGTCTTTCAGGCGCTGCCCCGACTATCACCAGAAGCCGCCAAAGCCATGGCACACGTTGCGCGTTTCATCGACGCATCGCTGAAAGCTGACTTCGAAAGCACAACGGGAAAGGCAGGCTAAATGCTTGGGCCGTTTCGCAGATCAAACAAGGTGAGCCACAACGCGCTTGCGGTGGTGACTGGCGCCGGCAGCGGGATCGGCGCGGCGTTCGCCATCGAACTCGCGCACCGCGGCGGGCGAGTCGTCTGCAGCGACATCAACGAAGTCGCCGCCGCGAAAACCGCCAGCACGATCACCGACACAGGCGGTGACGCCGTCGCGATTGCCTGCGACGTAACCCAGCTCGACGACGTCCAAGAACTGGCCGCACAATCACAATCATGGTTGGGCGCTGCGCCCACCTTGGTGATTAACAACGCCGGTGTCGGCTCCGGTGGTGCACCCATCGGCGAACTCCCCCTTGACGACTGGCACTGGGTGCTGGGCATCAACCTATGGGGACCCATTCACGGATGCCACGTCTTTGCCCCGATCCTGCGGTCGGCCGAACCATCAAATCGCCGGCGAGGCATCATCAACGTCGCCTCCGCCGCGGCCTTCGGTGCGGCGCCCGGCATGGCGGCCTACAACGTCAGCAAGGCCGGCGCGCTGTCGCTGTCGGAGACGCTGGCGGCCGAATTGTCCGGCACCGCGATCAACGTTACGGTGCTGTGCCCAACCTTCGTGAAGACGAACATCGTCGAAGCCGGCCGTATCCCTGAGCAAACAACACAATTCGCGAACAGGCTCATGCGCTGGACCGGGCTTTCGCCGGAGAAGGTTGCACGCGTCTGCCTGGACACCCACGATCGCGGTGAGCTGTATTG